>CAYWXT010000040.1:0-29559 GCA_964462125.1 uncultured Pirellulaceae bacterium
CATGATGGAGTGCAAAAAGGCACTCCAGGAAGCTGGCGGCGACGAAAACAAGGCGGTTGATCTGCTCCGCAAACGGGGGCAGGCTCTGGCGGACAAGCGGGGTGATCGTGAAACCGCGTTCGGCCGGTTCGGGTTGTACATCGGCACCGATAAAAACGTCGGGGCGATGGTCGAGTTGCTGTGTGAAAGCGCGCCGGTGACGACCAACGAAGATTTTGTCCAACTCGCCGACGACCTGGCGACGCAGCTCGCCACCGGACCCGGGGCGGCAACGGCCGAGGAGTTGCTCGCTCAGCCCTCCCCCTCCAAACCAGGCACCACGCTGGCCGAGCAAAAGGACGACCTGTTCAACCGCGTTCGCGAAGTCTTCAACGTCGGGCGGATGGTCCGCGTCGAAGGCTCCTGCGGCGGTTACATGCATCACGCCGGAACCACGGCCGGAGTGTTGGTCGAGGTGGAGGGGGGAAATGACCAGGCAGCCAAAGACGTGGCGATGCACATCGCGGCGATGAAACCGAGTGCGCTCGATTCGGAATCGCTCGACCCAGTTGTCGTCCAAAGCGAGCGCGAGGTCCTGAAGGCGGCGGCGAGGGAGGAAGGCAAACCGGAAAATATCGTCGAGAAAATGGTGGAGGGCCGGATGCGAAACTTCTTTGCCGAACGGTGCCTGCTCGCCCAGCCGTTCGTCAAGGACGACAAGCAGACGGTGGCCGAGTACGCCAAAGCGGCTGGCATGACGGTCAAGAACTACTGGCACTGGGTCGTGGGCGAAAAACAGGACGACTGAGAGCCGCTCCGCGAGCAAGTGGCCTATTTCCGAACAGGCCCCACTTCCCCGGAGAGGCCCATTTCCCGAAAAGCCCGCAGAGCGACACCGCGACACGCCAACCTCGCCGACCCCCATCGGATCGGCGGGGTTTTTTCGTATCATGCACCCCCACTCGCTTCCCCCGACACAGCATCCCACCATGCTCGAATCCGATTCCCCCTCGCCACCGTTGCGCTACCGCCGCGTCGTCTTGAAGCTCAGCGGCGAGAGCCTCGTCCCCTCGGGTGAACGGGGGATCAACGGTGAAGAGATCGGTCAGATCGCCGCCCAGATCAAACGGGCGCACCAATCGGGCTGTCAGATCGGGATCGTCATCGGCGGCGGCAACATCCTTCGCGGTGCCCAGTTCTCCGGCACCAACGCTTTCGTGCAAGAAGCGACCGCCCACTACATGGGGATGTTGGCGACCGTGATCAATTCGCTGGCCATGCAAGACGCGCTGGAATCGGTCGGCTGCCAGACCCGCGTGATGTCGGCCGTTCGGGTCGACAATGTCGCCGAGTCGTTCATCCGCCGGCGAGCCCTGCGGCACCTGGAAAAGGGACGCGTCATTATCTTGGCCGCCGGCATCGGCAATCCCTTCGTGACCACCAACACCGCCGCCGCCCAGCGGGCGCTGGAGCTCGACGCGGACGTGGTTCTCAAAGCGACCCGGGTGGACGGAGTCTACAGCCATGACCCGGAAAAAAATCCCCACGCGGTCCTGTACGAGTCTCTCAGTTATGCTGACGTGATCGAAAAAAACTTGAAGGTCATGGACGGCACAGCAATCGCGTTGTGCCGCGAACACGAAAAACCGATCCTCGTGTTCAACTTCAAGAAGGACGGTAACATCGTCCGAGCGATTTCGGGTGACACGGTGGGAACCTGGATCGGCCCGAAGGTCGACCGCGACCCCTCGGAAATCATTTGAACCCTGACTGTACCCCGACCCCTGTCCCGTTGAAAAGGAAGCGAGCATGAGCAGCGATGACGTGTTGATGGACTGCGAAGGGCGAATGGAGAAGGCGATCAGCGTTCTCTCCTCCAACCTCTCGGGGATCCGCACCGGACGGGCCAACCCGGGACTCGTCGATTCAATCAAGGTCGAAGCCTACGGCTCTCAAGCCCCCCTGAAGCAACTCGCGTCGATCGGAACTCCCGAGCCGCAGCAGATCCTGATTCGACCCTACGATGCGGGGACGATCAAAGAGATCGAAAAGGCGATCGTCGCCGGCGACCTGGGATTGAACCCGCAAAACGATGGCCGCGTCATCCGCTTGAATGTCCCCCCACTGTCGACCGAAGTCCGCAAGAAGATGGTTTCCCGGATCAAGGAGCTGGCCGAAGAAGCGAAGATCTCGATCCGCAACATTCGCCGGGACGCCAACAAGGCGGCCGACCAAGCGGAAAAAGAGAAGGAGCTGACCGAGGATGACCGTGATAAACTGAAGGAGTCGGTCCAAGAACTCACGAAGACCTTCGAATCGAAAGTCGTCGAGATGGCGAAGGCCCGGGAAGCCGAGGTGCTTGAGGACTGACGTGCTCGAGGACTGTTTTTTGCCCGCCCGAGGGACCCATCCCCATGACGCATGCCCTGCAATGCCCCCGCTGCGGCCAACAGGTGACCGTCGCGGAGGACCTGGGACAGGATCGCGCGCGGTGCCCCCACTGTGAACACCAATTCGTCGTCCCGGGAATCACTCCGGCCGCCAGCGACGATGATGACTGGTTGCTGCTGGATGACGCACCGCCAGCGACCGGCTCAGCTGACTCCCCATCGCTGGGTGATGTGGACGAACGGTCCCACTCCCCCGCCGGCGGCGACGTCGATTGGCTAGCCGATGAGTTGCCGGGCGTCGCCGACAGCTTTCCGAGTCCTGGGCCGTCCAATCCACCTCCGACCCAACCACCAGCGGCTCAACCATCTCCGACCCAGCCACCAGCGGCACAACCGATCGAGTATGAGTCGGAATATCGCGTCAAGTGCTTGGTGTGCGGCTCGGTGACGTATGCCAAGGCCACCCAGGCGGGCAAGACGGTCAAGTGCCGTGATTGCTACAGTGCGATCAAGATTCCGGCCCCGCCCAAGAAAGCGACCAAGCCGGTGCTCCAGGAGGACGGTGCGGAGTCGTACCGCTTTGAAGAGCGGCCGAGGGCGAACCGGCCGGACGATCCTTTCCGGAAATCGGCGGAGGAGTTACTGCGGCAGGCCTCGGAATCGGACGAGAAAGAGCCGGAACCCGACTTTGACATCCCGCGGATTGGCGCCTGGGCGGCCAGCGTCTTTGGGGTCTTCCTCCAACCGGCCGTTCTGTTTCATTGGTTGGTGTTGTCGTTGGGCGGCAGCGTCGCCGCCTTTCTCGCGATCAAATCCGAAATGGAGATCTTGGTGTTGGGGCTGTTCCCGGTCGGCTTTCTGTTCGGCGCCCTGGTGGTCGCCTGCGGGTTCGCGATTCTGGAATCGGTATCCAACGCCGAGGAGAGCGTCGCAGAGTGGCCGGTGATGCTCGACCCGGCCGAGTGGCTTGGCACCCTCGTGGTGGCGCTCGCGGCTACCGGGTTGGCCGGCATTCCCGCCTGGGCATTCGGCCAGATGGTATTCGGGCCGGGGCTCGTGGCTGTGCTGATCACAATGTTTTCGATCTATCTCCTGTTTCCCTTCGTCCTGCTCTCGATGCTCGACATGCAGAGCATCTTCGCCCCCTTTTCGCCAGAGGTTTCCCGCAGCATGACTCGCTGCCATGAGTCTTGGGGAGCCCTCTATTTTTCCTCCGGCCTGCTGTTCGTCGTGCTGTTTTTGATCTACGTCGCCGCCTCCTTGTTCCCGCCGCCGCAGACCGCCGTGATTGCCATCTTTGCAACCGTGGGGATCGTCTTCCTGTACTTCGCCATGCTGGGGCGGCTCGCCTACCAGATCGGCCAGTCCCTGAACGCTCCGCCGATGAAGAACGACATCGAAGTCATCCGGCAGCGGCGCCCGGAGGACGAAGACTCGGCCTCGTCAACCGATTCCGTCACGCGACGCTAGGCTCTGTCAGAAAACACCCATCGCACCATGATTAGAAGTGCGGCCGCCCTCCTAGTAACTACCCTCCCTTGGGAGGAAGGGGCCAATCGCCGCTTTATTCCCCCATCACAAGCCCGCACGATCTTTACTTGTACCGCTCCAAAACCTCGCGGATGTCGAGCAGGTAGACTTGGCGGCCGCCGTCGTGGGGGCTGTCGACCGTCACCAGATCCCCCTCATCGTTGCTTCGCGGATGGGTGTCACAGCGCCACTCTCCGCGATAGGCCGGGGGCGAGGGAAAGTGCCCCAGATCGACACGGCGGCCGCTGGGGACGTGGTACAGATAGACCGTCTGCCGTGACGTCTTCCGGTCAGGATACGTATCGTTCAAGATCCAATCGCGGTAGCTCCCCCCGGGGGCGCCGAGATAGGTGTTGTGCCCATTGGTCGGCATCTTGTCGTGGCCGACCGGTTCGACCTCGTCGGTGCGGTCGGTGAAACGATAGAAGCCGCGGGGCTCGCCTTCCGGACGGGTCCACATCGTGACCTGGTCGTCATTCTTCCAGATGAAGTGCGAGGTGTACCCGGACGGATCGAGCACGTAACGATCACTGCCGTCCATGTTGGCGGTGAACATCCGGGTGACGAAGCCACCGTCAAACTCCAGCGTTCGCGGGTCGAACTTGGGGCGGTAGCGGTGCAGCACGATGAACCGCGTCCCGGACGGATTGATCAGCAGATGGTTGAAGTAATGCCAGGCGTCGGCGTGGGTGTCGCCATCAGGCCAGGGGACCTCCGCGACTTCAGCCAACGAGAGGATCAACTCACTCTCGCCCGATTTCAGATCGACCCGCCACACGCCCGATTCCGCCGGAGCTCGCTCGTCGACGTAGGGGTCGGCCAAACCGTCGTAGCCATAGCCAGGACGAAGATTGTCGATCCGGCGAAAATCGGCCGAGAGCCCGAATCTGCCGTCGGACGTGATGGTGTAGATCGGGCGGGGAATCGTCCGCAGCGAACCGTCCTCCTTGGACAGTATTCGGCAGACAAACGAGTCTCCTTCGCGGTCATTCCAGAGGATCTCCTCGCCCCGCTCCCCGACCCATTGCAACATGCATCCCTGCTGCCAACCCCAAGCACGACTGCGGCCGATCTCGACCCAGCGGTCGTCCTCCGCAGTGTCGACGTAGCCCACCGCGATCGAATCCTCCCCTGTCGGCGAACGACCTTCGAAGTCGACCTGATTCGCCAGAATGAACCGGTCGGTCGGGTCGAACTGGCGTTTGTCGTAGTAGGCGAACCAGTGATGCTTGGGGCCCCGCGTGATCGCCCGCGTCGGGACGAAGGTTTCCAAGGGACCGGTGGCGTCCTCCTCCGCAGACCGCCCCCGAGGCAGACCGAGGCCGCCCAGGGCACCGGCGGCAAGGGACGATCCGGTCAGGCGATGGAATTGGCGTCGGCTCAATTTTCGTCGGCTGGATTGCATGATCGCATGGGAAGACTTGTGGGTAGGGATCATCAGCCACCAGAATATCCAACGCGAAGGCCGTCGTGGGGCGCCAGAGCACAAGAAGGGGTCGCCCTATCGCTGTTCCTGGTAAGTCGAATAGCTGAGATAGATCATCGCAGAACCGAAGACGACAAAGGCGATATCCATCAGAAGGCTTGCCGAACCAAGGGGCGCGATCTCACTCATACCCGCCAAGCCCAAAACAGCATCGGCCAGAAACAGGACAACGACCAAGATCGACGCCACAAGGCTGATCAGACAGAGCGCCTTGGGCATCTAAATACCTCGAGACATGAGATTTGGCAGGGGGGGTACATCCGGGGTGACCATCACGTAGTGACAAGCAGTATAGTTGCCGCTTGCCGAGTTTCCCACGCCTACGTGAGATCGCTAAACCCCCGATTCTTTCCACGACAGGCGGCTTCTAACGATTAATCGAAGGATTCCGAGATGCAATCCCCTGAGGCCACTCCCTGGGCGGGCGGCGATCGCGATCCCTGGGCTTGGTGGCGCTCCCAAATGCCGATTTGCCAGAAATGGGCCTATTTTGACCACGCCGCCGTCGGCCCCTTGTGCCAGCCCGCCGCCGAGGCGATCTCGACATTCGTTCAGGAAGCGACCGAACTGGGGGACACCGCATGGCCGCGATGGGCGTCGCGGGTGGAACAGACACGGGCCTCCGCGGCGGAACTAATCGGTGCCGATACGGCCGAAATTGGCTTGCTTCCCAACACCACCGCGGGGATCAACCTGGTTGCCGAAGGCTTCCCATGGCAGCCTGGGGACAACGTGGTGGTGCCGGAGGGCGAATTCCCCAGCAACTTGCTGCCGTGGCTGAATCAACAAGAGCGAGGGGTCGAGGTGCGGATCGTCCCCCGCCGGGGCGAGGAGGTTCATACCGCAGATCTGATCAACCACGTCGACAATGCGACCCGGATCATTGCGGTCAGTTGGGTGGGTTTCGCGAGCGGATATCGGATCGATGTCGCCTCGTTGGTCGAGCAGGCCCACCGACGTGGTGTGCTGGTCTTTCTCGACGCGATCCAAGCGCTGGGAATCTATCCGCTGGACGTCCGTCAGGTACCGGTCGATTTTCTCGCCGCGGACGGGCACAAATGGTTGCTCGGACCCGAAGGGGCAGGGATCGCGATGATCCGTCGCGAACACCTGCAACGTCTGCGGTGCGCCACCGTGGGCTGGAACAGTTCGAAGCAGCCGCACCAGTTTTCGCAGACAGAGCTAGAACTTCGCGACGACGCGGCACGCTTCGAAGGGGGCTCGGCGAACATGGTCGGTTTGGCCGCCCTGGGAGCTAGTCTCGATATGTTTTTGGCGGTGAATCGCGAGTTCGGTCCCGACGCGATCGGCCGTCGCGTCACTCTCCTGGCGGAAGAACTGGACCGCCGCCTGCAGCGACTCGGGGTCTCCACCCGTCTACCAGCGGAGCCGCAGCGGCGCAGCGGTATCGTGACGTTCGACGTCCCAGGGATCGAGCCGGCTGCGTTCCGCAATCTTGCCCTGGAACGGGGGGTGGTGCTCAGCTGCCGCGACGGTGGTGTGCGGGCGAGCCTGCACGCCTATCATGACGACGATGACCTGAACCGGTTGGAGGCGGTCGTCCGGGAAGCGATCCCCGACTGACCCCGTCGCAGACGTCGCCGAGACTTCTGGCGACCCTCGGAACTCTCCGCGAGTTCCGTACGCCCCGTGCACGTCCCTCTGTTTTACCCAGCAGCCCCCCGAACATCGATGACCGACACGACTGTCTCGCTTGAACCTCTCCAGCGGCGAACAGCTGTCTACACCGGCTCCTTTGATCCGGTGACCCTGGGACACCTGCACATTATCCGTCGTGCCGCGCGGCTGTTCGACGATCTTGTTGTCGGCATCGGCATCAATCGGGACAAGCGGAGTCTGTTCGCTCCCGGCCAACGGGTGGAGCTCGTTCAGGCGGTCACCGGTGACTTGGCCAATGTCCGCGTCCTGACCTTCGACGGGCTAGCAGTCGATTTCGTCCGCGGACTTGGGGCCGACGTGATGGTGCGGGGGATCCGTCCGATGACCGATATCGCTGGTGAGTTCACGATGATGATGGCCAACCACCAGCTCGACCCAGACATCGAGACGGTTTTTCTGATGGCTGACGAGCGGTTCGCGCACGTCAGCAGCTCGCTGCTCAAGCAGATCGCGACCCTTAGCACCGACGACGCTCGGTTGGCCAAGTTCGTGCCCCCAGCGATCATTCCGCGGTTGCGGCAGCAGCTTCGGGATCGCGGAGCCTCCACCGGCGCGTGATGCAGCCAAGCCGCCGAATGCTCCCTCTATCGCCGACTTTGTGGAGGAGAGGTTAAAGTGGACGCGTATTCGGAGAGGCTCTCGGTTCACGCCGCTGCGCTGGTCGGCGACTCCTCTTGCACCCTTTCCCGCAATCGTTGTCGACGATCGGCGGCCGGTTCTGGAGCCATCTTGTCGAACAGATTTCCCAGCAGTTTGGGGTGGTAACAGACGAACCCCCAGAGCAGTCCGAGTGCGGCGCCGCCGACGGTATCGCTGAGAAAATGGGCTCCGCCGTAGAGACGCTGAATGAGCGTCCCCAGGCAGACCGCAGCGAAGAGCCACCGGCCGCGGGGAAAGGTGATCCATAAGCCGATGGTGAGTGCCGTCGCGGTCGCCATATTGCCGCTCGGGAATGCCCGCGTCCCGGCATCGAATGCGGCAACCCGGCTGAGATTCCAGTCGAAGGCCCACAACCAAGCCGATTCATAGGTGGCGATATCGAGATTCAAGCCGTAGGGGCGGGGGCGCAAGACGAACATTTTGGTAATCGTCGCGACGGCGCCGCCGCCGAGCGCCAGGGCTGCCAGGCGGGGCACATGCCAACGGCGGCGGGGAGCCAGGAGCAGGACGCCGACCAGGATCAGGAACACGCCGCCACCATGGGAAAAAACTCGGGTCAGCTCGAGCACCTCGCTGAGCTCCCGCCCCAATGGTTCACGCAGAAACCAGCGGGCGATCGGTACGTCGATCAAGGTCGTCAGGGGGACACAAAGGATCGCGAACGCCGCCATCCATAACAGCGTCATCGGGCGATAAAGCGTTGCCGCGTCGCCATGGGCCGAGGTCGGGATCGGCAACGTCGACGGGAGGGTTGAACGATCGAGGAAACGCATGGGCGAGGAATCCCAGTAACAAAACGAATCCCAATGACAAAACCGACCGCCACCGATCGGCACTGACGTGGATGACTGCGAACTTCGACGCCCAGGAAGCTAACCGATGGCAGCGCGGCGGCGAAAGGTGAATTGCCAGATCAGTCCGCCAGAGTCCACCCCAAGCTGCAAGATTCGGGCCTGGGTGCCCGCACCGGTGGGGACGAAGCCCGCGCTGCCGACCCCGCAGGGGCCGGAGATCGGCGCCGCAGAAGACCGGTGGCGCCGCCCATCTGTGATCCGTTCGAGATCGAACCGTTGTGGCCCCAAACCGTTGTGGCCCAGAGCTGACGAACAATGCCCAAAGATTCCCCCGCTCCTGCCTGCTTGCACTACAGCCTGGAACCGTAAAAGACACCTTGATCCAAATGAAAAATCCCTGGCTTGGTGAGCCCCAGTTTGACAAACCGCCCGGTTGTCCCGGCGGGCAGATCAAACGACCACTTCTTCTTCGGCCCAGGGCTCTGCCAAACCTGCTGCCACGACTCCCCGTCGTCGCTGATCCACATCGCCAACCCTTCGGCGCGGTCGTGATAGTTCTCGTCCCGCCGATTGAACAGCTCCACATGACGGATCTCCACCGGCTCGGCAAACTGCACGAGCACCTCGGCGTGTTCCGAAGGACGGTTGGGGGAGTGGAACGCAAACCCATGCTTTTCGGGACGCTTTCCACTCAAGAACCGGTTGGCCTCGACATTCCAATTGGAGGGAAATCCAGGACCGAGTTTGATCCGCGTGTCCCGAGAAATCTCCTCAAACTCGCCATGCCGCCGCAACGCCGCCTCGGCGTTGGGGTCGGTCGTGATCCAACCATCGGAGAGAAACTCGAGCAGATCAAGTAGCTCCCCCGGGGCGATCGTCTCCAGCAAGCCTTCCGGCATGCTGCTGGCGTTCATCTTCTTGCGAAGCTCAATCTCCTCCTTCTCAATCGCGACCTCCTTGCCGTCAGCGATCCCTAGTTTCAAAACCTGTTCGTCTTCGGAGAGGATAAACCCGTTGTGGGTCTGGCCATCGTCGGTCAGCACCGCCACGGTCTCGTAACCCTCGGAAATCTCTTCGTTGGGCCAGACGATCGAGCGAATGAGCTGTTCGCGTGTGTGCCGGCGGGCGATATCGGTCAAGTCGGGTCCGAACTCCTTGCCAAGCTTGCCGTGCTGGTGACAGGCGGCGCACGCCCGCTCAAAGACCTTGACTCCATTTTCACGCTTCCCACCCCCGGCAGCGACCAAACGATCCAGTGCCGCGCGATGCGCGTCCTCCTGGTCCGTATCGAGCAAGGTGCGGAGCGGCTTGTAAATCTCCGCGGCCGGACCGGTGGCATAGCGATAGTCCATCAGCACCCGCCGCGCCTCGGATGACAATTCGGGCCGGAGTTCGGAGTCCGTCAAGGTCCCCTCCCACACCGGCTCCAGTGCCTGAAGCGTATGTTCCAGGACGTAGTCGATCCAGGGATCGCGGGGCTGGTGAGCCGTCTGCAACACGATCTCCACCGCCTCCCAGTTGGGCTGGAAACTCGCCGCCCGCAACGTCTCCAGACGTACCCGGGGATGGGGATCGGTGCTGCCGCGGCGCAGCGACGCGTTGGGATCCTCCATCCATTCCCACTGGTTGCCGACGACGTGTATCGCCGCGGCGCGGGCATGGAAGTTATCGCTGTCCAGGATCTCGGCGACCAACTCCGGGTCGACCGCATGCAACGACTCCTGAATCCACAGCACCTCGCACAGCAGCCGCGGATCGAGTGCCTCGCCCGACGCTTTCTGACGAGCGAGCCACTCATCCGCCTTGCTCAACACCTCGTCGCGGTCGCGAGCCCACAGCTCACGCCGGGCGCGATAGCGCGTCCGCGGCTCAAACGCGTCAAGCTGGTCGAGCAACTGCTCCACCGGCCGTTCAGCTTGGGTCGCCGGTTCGACCAGCGGGTTGTCTTGATAAACCAACCGATACAGCCGCCCATGTTGGTGATCCCGATTCGGATCGCGCTGGGAATACTGCATGTGGCCGATCAGCGCATTGCACCAGTCTCCGAACCAGAGCGCCCCATCGGGACCGATCTTCGGGTCGACGGGGCGGAAAAACATGTCGGTCGAATCGAGCAGGTCCTCGATTCGCTCACCGGTCATCCCCGCAGTCCCCGGCTCGCCCTCGACGGTGAAACGGGGAATGCCGTGCATGTTGATCACGCATGCGTAGATGAAGTCGTCGTGCACCTCGGCCGGGAACTGTCGCGATGTCAGGAACTCGCTCCCGATCGCTGGACGCATCCCTTCATTGTTAAAGATCGGTTCCACGCTCCGCCGCGAACGAACGGCCCCTCCGGATAGCAGACTCGCCCAGTGCTGCTGGGCGCCCGTTCCGTCGCCGATGATTCCGTTGCCCCACTCGTCGAACACCAAACACCAAGGGTTGCCATAGGCTGGCGTTCGAAAGTGACGGACCTTGAGCGACTCCAGGTCCCACACGTACGCTCCCGAAGGGCCTTTGTTCCGGAACGGTCCCCAAGGCGTCTCGAGTGTCGTCGACATCGAGATCCCTTCGAGCATGTGCAGCAAACCGCCGTGGGAATACTCCCAGGCTCCCATGGCGTGGTGCGTGTCGTCGGTGCCGATCCCGTCGAGTATCTGCACAACTTCGTCGGCGACATCGTCGCCAGTGGTGTCCTTCAAAAACAAAATCCGGGGCTCATCGACCACCAACACGCCACCGTCATAGAATTCGAAGCCGGTGGGACAGATCAACCGATCGTAAAAGGTGGTGCACTCGTCGGCCCGCCCGTCACCGGTGGTGTCTTCCAAGATCAACAAGCGATCGTTCGGTTTCGCACCCCCGGGAAGCCACTGTGGATAGTTGGCCATGCAGGAAACCCATAGCCGTCCCTGGTTGTCGAACGCGAGCTGAGTCGGGTTGGCCAGTTCGGGGAAATCTTGCTCGGAGGCAAACAGCTCGACATCGAATCCCTCCGGCACCGACATCTGCTCCATCGATTCCTCCGGCGTCGGATACTTGAGCGTCTCCGGCTCCCGCATGCGACGAAAGCTTTCGTCCCGGGATCCAAACATCGTCTCCGGTATGTACACCTCACCCGTCCCCGAATCATCCGGCTCGGGCGGGACCGGCTCGCCGGCGGCCAGGTCCCAGATGTATTGATCGCGCACCTCCACCATGTTGCGAACCTTGCGGAACTCGGTCGGAAACGTCTCCGTGTCCCAGGTTCTGCGGCCGCCGTAAACGTACCAACCGTTGAGCATCCGGTAGTCTTGCAGATGCAACCAAGACTTATCGTTGACCGCGGTGCGAATCCGCTCGCGAAGATCCGCTTCGACCGCCAGAGGTTCTGGACCGAAGAGGGATCGGTCGAGGATTTGGGCGATTTTCTCGTCCCCCCGCTCGTTCAAGTGAATCCCGTTGATCGTGTAGTGCGCCCCAGGCTCCGCGGTGAATAACTCCTTCGTCGGGCCGAACAAATCGACCACGCGATGACCGTCGACAGCCCCCAGCTCTCGGATCGCCGCCGCATATTTCGCCAAGCGACGGTTCTCCTCCACCCCGTCCGGCTGCAGAGGATTGCCGGTCGACTCAAATGCGATCGGCGTGACAAGGACGAATTCCGGCCTCCGGCCGTCGCGGGCAAATGTTGTGGACTGCTCTTGGATATAAGCTCGGTAGTCCGCCACGAACTGCTCGATCACCTCCGGTTCGTCCCCCGCATACGACTCGTTGAAGCCGAAGAAACAGATGAAAAAGTCGGGCCCGTAGACTTTCAACGGATCGTCGATTTCGGTGTAGTTGGAGGGGCGCTGCTGATTCCCCACCTCGTCGGCAGGCCAACCGAAGTTGCGAAATGTTACCTGCTCCGGCCGGGTTCGCAGGTGAACCGCCGTTTCGAAGTGCCCGAACAAATTCATTCGCTCGGCCGTGGAGTTGCCAACCAACGCGATCCGTTGGCCAGGACGAAAGCGAACCGGTTCTGTCGACTCTGCATTCGAGCCGCGCGAACCCGCCAACGTGAACGTGACGATCAAGGAAAACAGCAATGCCCGCGACCCACAGTTCAACCCGGACACTGGCGATGGATGATCAAATAGCATGAAGATTCGGAGCAAGTGGGAGAGGAATGTTGAAACGATGTAAGGATCGTGCGTCAATCGGCCAAGGCCCACTTCCATCCGTCCGCGACGATCGTCTGCCACTCGTCCGCCTCGATCGTCTCATTGTGGTGGCCGAGAGAAATGCCGAATACCCGCACGTCTTGCCATTGGTTGGCCCAGATCACCGGCTCATCTTTCTCCGTCTCATCGCTGTAAGCTGTGGCGAGCACCGTCGCCGAGGGCCACACCTTTTCGATGATGTACAGCTCGCCGTTGGGTGTCTTCCACTCCCCTTTCAGCGACCCGAGGGCAGGGTGATCCTTCCCCGCTTCGGTCGGCTTGACCTGCAAACTTCGCTTGGCCCGCTCATGCCGACGACTCGTGACGCCGACCAGCTCCCGCCAGGCATCGGCGGTCGGCGCGGCGCGGTAGGAGTGCATCGAACAGTGAACCATGATCGCCGGTACGCCATGGTCCACATGAGCATCGACGATCCCCGTCACGAAATCGCCGTCCTCGATCGCCCCAAAGCATTCGTTATGAATGACGATGTCGAACCCTTCGATCCAGTCGGGCTGGCGGTAGACGTCCACCTTCGTGTCTTTCGCCTCACCGTACTCCAGGATCGTCCACTCGATCTGGCCAACCCGCTTGGAAAGCCCCTCGCTGATCAGCCGCTTTTGGTTCTGGTAGTCGTGGCAGCAGCCGCCGGTGATCATCAACGCCCGCACCTGGGACCCACTCTCGGCCGGCTCCGCTGCATTCCCGCTCGCCGAGTCCAGGAGTGAGCCAACGAAAATCGCCATCGACAGCAAAAGGGGACAGAAAAGCGTTTTCATCGTGAGTTCCTGGCAGAGGGGGGGTGGGAAAACGAACCCTTCGGCACAATAACTGCGTAGAGTTCATCAATCGAACGATTCGGGATGCCAAGCTGGCGCGTTCACGCCCGAATCACTTGGACGGTTGAGTGGACATTTCGAGCTCTTTTCGTCTCGCGTGGCGGGACTGTGATATCATGCTGCTCCGGCTCCTGGCGGCGTTCATCCTGATCCCGCTCATCGAATTGTACTTGCTGCTGCAGCTCGCGGAGCTGACCAGCGTGCCGGTGACGATCGGAATTGTCATCGGCACCGGCGTGCTGGGCTCGGTCCTCGCCCGCCGAGAAGGAGTCATGGCCTGGACCCGGTTCCGTTCCGCCCTGGGCGAAAACCGCGTTCCGAGCCGCGAGATCCAGGACGGACTGATGATCGTCTTCGCCGCAGCGCTACTGCTCACCCCAGGCCTGCTCACCGATATCGTCGGGTTCGTTATGCTCCTGCCCGCCGGCAGGGATCTCATCCGCCGGCTGTTTCTTCGCCGGCTGGTCGGTCGAACCAGCATCCACGTGACGTCCTATCAAACGTTCGATTCCACCGAACCGGTCCACCGGGTGCCCAAGGAAGATCGCTATACGATCGATGCCGAATCGGTCCACCGAAAAAACCCATAGTACCGTCGTGTTGCTCCTGACCAACGCCCACACAACGGCCCTTCAGGCGAACGGCCCTTCAAGCGAATGGCCCTTCAAGCGAACGGCCCTTCAAGCGAACGGGTCGTACTCACCCGGAACGGGAACGGGGTATTTGCCATCGGGTCCGGGCGCAGTCGGGGGGGTCGTGTTGAGCGTATAGTCGTCGATCCCGGGCGCCAAATCCCGCCCCTTCTGCCACAACTCGTCCCACTTCACGACCTTGCCCGAATAGCACGCAGCCCGGCCGAGGATCGCGGTGAAGGTTGACTTGGCACCGTATTCTCCCTCGTTGTAAACCTCACCGGCCATCAGCGCTTCGATCATGTCGTGCTGCTCTTGCTGGTGCCCGTTGGGACTCTCGCCGGTGAACTTCCAGGCGTTCTCCCCTTCGATCACGCCGGACGGGTTGGAGGTGCCCTTGGTCCCATGGGCAAACTCGGCGACCTGGGTCCAGCCCCCTTTCAGGTGCCGGCCCTGGCTGTACATCTTCGTGCCGTCGGCAAAGGTGTATTCGCAAAACGTGTGGTCGAAGATCTGCGACTTGCTCGCATCGCCCCCCTCACGCATCTCACGGCCGCCCATCCCGTTGCACTCGACCGGGTAGGCCCCTTTGACCCAACAGCCGACATCCAGGTTGTGAATGTGCTGCTCGCAAATCTGGTCGCCGGAGAGCCACGTGAAGTGGTACCAGTTGTTGGTCTGGAACTCCATTTCGGTCTGGTCCTCTGTTCGGTTGCGGTACCAGATGCCGCCCCCGTTCCAGTACACCCGCTGCAGGATGATCTCGCCGATCGCGCCGTCGTGAAGCCGCTGAATCGTCTCCAGGTAGCGGGGCTCATGACGCCGCTGCAGTCCGATCGCCACCATCAGGTTCTTCTTTTTGGACGCTTCAACCGAGTCCATCACGCGGCGCACGCCAGGGGCATCGGAGGCGACCGGCTTCTCCATGAAGACATGTTTCCCCTTGTTCACCGCATACTCGAACTGCTGGGGCTTGAATCCCGGCGGAGTCGCGATCACGACCACGTCGCAGTCGACGTCGATCGCCTGCTTGTACCCGTCGAGGCCGGTGAACATGCGGTCGGCGGGAACGTCGACCTTTTCACTGTGCCGATTCTGCAGTCGAGCGACCGACGACTGGGCGTTCTCGGCAAAGGCGTCGGCGACCGCCACCAGCTTCGTGTTCCCCTTGGTGTTCATGATTTGGTCCGCGGCCCCCGTCCCGCGGCCGCCACAACCGATGACGACAAAACGGATCTCATCGCTCCCCGCCGCGTGGGCCGTCTTCGCCACCGTACTGGTCAACGCGGCCCCAGCCGCGACAGCGGAGGTTTGTTTGAGAAATCCACGTCGGTCAGAAGAATGCTTATCCATCGGGGGGTTCCTGGGGTTCGGTGGTGTGCACTGGATTGCTATGCCGCAATTGTAAACACTCACCTACTTTCTTGGGCAACGGAGCCACCGTTTTTCGTCGTACTCGCTGGCAGCCTAGGCCAACGTCTCACTCCTCCTCCGCCAGCGGCAGCCGCATCAACCGGTGGTTTCCGGTATCGACAACGTACAGCCAATCCCCCTGCACCCGCACACCGTGAGGGTTCTTCAGCCGGATCCGAGGGTCCCCCATCCCACGCCCCAACAGCGTCGTCACGGTCCCACCTCGCGGATCGTACCGCCGAATCGCGCCGTTCTGATCGTCGGCGATGTAAACGTTCCCTGCCTCGTCGGTGCACAGGTGCTTGGGTGATCCCAATTGGGCCTGCAGCGCCGGTCCGTCGTTCCAACCCCGAACCCCCGTCCCGGCGACGGTCTCGATCGACCCGTTGGGACGGACGACACGCAGGGCGTGGCCCCCGCGTTCCAGGACGTAAAGATTGCCAGCCGGATCCGAGGCTGCGGCACGGGGGTCGACCAATGGACTTTCCGTCGCCACCGCGCCATCGACCGGCACTCCCCGCTGCCCGTTGCCCGCCGCCGTGCGGACGATACCGGCGTTCAGATCCACGTCTCGGATGCGGCGATTTTTCAGATCCGTGATGTGCAACGTGTCCCCGTCATGCGACAACTCAATGCACATCACGAAGTTGAACTCCGCCTGCCGCGCCGGACCGCCGTCGCCCGAAAACCCCTCCTGCCCGGTCCCGATGATGGTCTCGATCTGGCCGCTTTCCAGTTCGATCTTGCGGACACAATGGTTCCAGCTGTCGGCAATCAACAGATCCTGCCCCCGCACGACGCAGTTGTGCATGCCGTCGAAGGTCGCTTCCAATGCCGGTCCACCGTCACCCGCGTAGCCGGCGGACCCATCGCCCGCGACCGGTCGCAATTCCCCCGCTGGGTCCAGCCGATGGACACGACCGCCACGGAGTTCGACAACGTACAAGTTGCCGTCGCCATCGAAGTCGACGCCAAATGGACTGCGAAGCGGTCCCGATTCGGGCTCCCACTCACCCCCTTCGTCCGCCATCAAGTCACCGACCAAAAACTCGACTGCCCCCGCGCCGTTCTTTTCGCTCTGCTGGGCATGACCCTTGCACGCAGCGATGCCGAACCACATTCCACTGACAGCCGCCAAGGCAACCCGCCGCGTCACCGTCGCACTGGCTGCTAGCCTGTAGCCGTACTGCCCAGAACCCCCTCGTACCCTTCCCCGACCGCACCTGCCTGATCGTTTCATCTCGAACCTCGGAAATCGTGAAAGTATCATGGATTGGACTCTGGAGGAGAATCACGCCGCGGTCATCACCGCCCTTGGAATCGTCTCGGCGATTACCTTCGTGGGATCGCTGATTCTAATCCCGATCCTGATCACGAGGATGCCGACCGACTATTTCCGTGATCCAGAGAACAAACCGGAGTCTCCCTGGGCGGCCCGTCATCCAGTGCTGCGATGGATGCTGCTGATTGCAAAAAATGTGCTCGGCGCGGTGCTGCTCGCCGGCGGCATCGTGATGCTGGTGCTGCCCGGCCAAGGTCTGTTGACGATGATCATGGGGCTCGTCCTGATGAATTATCCTGGCAAGCGGCGAATCGAGCGTTATCTCGTCACTCGCCGCGCCATCCTCCGCACCATCAACTGGATCCGCAAGCGGAGTCACCGTCCGCCACTGGAATTCGATTCCCCCGATCCGGACCGTGAGCCGACAACCGGCGGATGACTACCGATCTCTCGCTTTCCGACCCGAGACTCCCCATGCCACGACAAGCCCCGGTCCCGCTGATTCCCTTCCCGCTGATCTCGTTCCTACGGGTCACCATCCTGGCCCTGTCCCTTGTATGCTGCCGTCCACTCGCGACCGCCGACGACAGGCCTGATGCTGACAGTCGCGACGCTGACCGCCCCAACGTGCTCTTCATCTCAGTCGATGATCTGGCCGGCCGGCTGGGCGGTTTCGGCGACGTCCTCGCCAAGACCCCCCACGTCGAACGGCTCGCCGCCAGCGGCGTCCGCTTCGAACGGGCCTACAACCAACTGCCGCTCTGCAATCCCACGCGAGCTTCCTTGATGACGGGACTGCGGCCCGATCGGATCGGCGTCTACGACCTGGATCGGCACTTTCGTGACGAAGTTCCTGACGTGGTGACGCTGCCGCAAGCATTCCGACGCGCCGGCTACATCGCCGCCCGGGTCGGCAAGATCTATCACTACAACGTCCCCGCTTCGATCGGCACCGACGGGTTCGATGATCCGCCGTCATGGAACAAAACCGTCAACCCCAAAGGCCGCGACAAGGCCGATGAAGCGTTGATCGTGAACGCCGAACCGCACCGGCCGATCAGCGCCGCGCTGAGCTGGCTCGCCGCGGAAGGAACCGACGAAGAACAGACCGATGGGATGATCACCACCGAGGCGATCCGCTTGATGGAGGAACACCGCGACGAACCCTTCTTCCTGGGCGTCGGTTTCTTTCGACCCCACACCCCGTACGTCGCCCCGAAGAAATATTTTGACATGTACCCGCTCGACGAACTGCGGTTGCCCTACGCCCCTGAAGGCGACCGCGATGACATCCCCACCGCCGCCTTTGCGCACAACAACCCGGTCCCGCATTACGGGCTCGATGCGGCGACGTTGCTCAAGGCGACTCAGGCCTATTACGCATGCGTCTCGTTCATCGATGCCCAGGTCGGGCGGCTGCTCGATGCCCTCGAACGCCTGGAACTCGCCGACAATACGATCGTGGTTTTCTGGAGCGACCACGGCTACCACCTTGGTGAACACCACGGAATCTGGCAAAAACGGACCCTGTTCGAAGAATCAGCGCGAACTCCCCTGATCATCCGCGATCCGCGGATGGGCGAACGAGGCCCTTCACCCCGCGTCGTCGAATTCGTCGACATCTACCCGACCCTCACGTCGCTGGCCGAGGTCACCCCACCAGCGGACCTCGATGGTCGCGACCTCACGCCGCTACTCGAAGACCCGATCGCCGACTGGGATGGTCGCGCCGTCACCCAGGTCCTCCGCCCCGCCGACGACCGGCTGGAGACACTCGTGATGGGATGCAGCATCCGCACTGAGCGTTATCGCTACACGGAATGGGCCGAAGGCGCCTCGGGGGTTGAACTCTACGATCATCACACCGACCCGGGTGAATTCCACAACTTGGCGGTCGACCCTGACGAGCGAGCGGAGAAAGTTATCCAGCGTCTTCGCCCACTCCTCCGTCAACGAGCCTCGGGAAAAATCCCCGATGCGCCGGTCAATCCAGCGAGGTTGTGAGGGGCGTGTGTGGGGGGGCAGAACTTGCGGGGTGCGACAACAGGCTGGCAGCCTGTGCTACTTAGCTGGAACTCTCCAGCAACTTGGCGAGGGTGGATGCAAGCCCGCGGAGGGCGTTGTCATCCGGTAGGGTGACGGTCAGTTTCGGCCGGCCGTCGTCCTCCCGCTCAACGCATTCGTCAAGTCGACTCATCAACGATTCCACCCGCTGTTCATCCGGAGGGGTCTCGCCCGGACGATCGATCAACTGGCCAGCGAGCTGCAGCGCCGCCCCGAGCAATTGCCCGGTCGCAGCCGAGACGCCCTCCCGCCGCGCCCGGATCGCCTCGGCTTCCGCTTCCACCCGCCGCTGCTGGCTCTCGTCAACCGGCGCAGGTAGCGGCGGCAAAACCTTCTCCAGCCGACGCTTCAAGTCTTCGATGCCGCTGACCATGTCAACCTGGCTGATGTTGCTGTCAAAGTCGAGCGCGGCATCCGCCAGATCCTGCTTCGAAGCCAACGTCTCCAACAGCTTTTCCTCGATCGTTTCGGTCGTCACCAGCTTGTACACATGCACCGGATTCCGCTGGCCCATCCGATGGGCGCGGGCGATGCGCTGTTCCAAAACCGCCGGGTTCCAAGGCAGGTCGACGTTGATCACGGTGTTGGCAGCCTGCAGGTTCAACCCCGTCGAACCGGCGTTGGTCATCGTGATCACGCGACAATTCGGGTCTTCCTGGAACCGTGAGACAATCTGGGACCGCTTCTTCTGAGGTACACTTCCATCAAGCCGAACGTATTCGGCATCAAGCTGATCCAGCCGCCGCTCGATGCGATCCAGCATCCGCTTCCATTCGCTGAAAAGCACGATCTTCCGCGACGGGTCGTCAATCAGTCCCTCGAGCAACTCCCCGAGCCGTTCCAGCTTCGTGCTGTACTCGGGCTCTTGGCGGTCAACCAAAAACGTGCTGTTGGCCGACATCCGGGCCATCAATAGCGACTTCTGCAGCCGCAACAGATCCATCTCAGTGAGATACTTCTTCGCAGCGATCCGGGCACAGATGTGAATGTGGTGGTTGTGAAGCTCCAGCTGTTCCGCCGTCGGCTCGATGCGAACCACCTCATCGGTTCGGTCGGGAAGCTGCTTGGCCACTTCGCTCCGCGTGCGGCGGAGCAGGATTGGGCGGAGCGTTTCCCGCAACTGATCGAGCTGGCGGTAGCCGATGATCTTGCCCCGTTCATCGACGACCCGATGCCGATGGAAAAACTGGTGCGCCGGCCCGAGTCGATGCTCGTCGACAAACCGCACCACAGTGAACAACTCGCCGAGTTTGTTCTCCAAAGGCGTCCCCGACAACACCAGACGGAACGGGCTCTGCAGCGACCGCACCACACTACTGGTCTTCGACTCCCAGTTCTTGATCCGCTGGCCCTCGTCCAAAATGATCAGATCCCACGGAGCTGACTCCGCTGCGGTGAGATCCCGCAGCAGCTGTTCGTAATTGCAGATCGTGAAGAATGCATCGCCGCGGTATTGCTGCGCTCGTTCCTCGCCGCTCCCCATCACCAACTGGGTCGAGCGGCCGCTGAACCGCGCGATTTCGCTCCGCCACTGGCTCTTGAGTGACGCCGGACAGACGACCAGCACCCGCCGAATCTCCGCCAGCCGCGCGAGCAACTCGGCAACACCGATCCCTTGAATCGTCTTGCCCAGTCCCATGTCATCGGCCAGGATCGCGCGGCCGGCACCGACGGCAAAGGCGATCCCGTCGAGCTGGTACGGAAGCAACGTCGCCTCCAACAACTCCGTCCGCAGCGGATGGTTGGCGGGGTCGCCGCGGATCTCCTCGCACGCTTCGCGGAGCCGCGTTTGAACCAAGTGACGCTGGATCCAATCCTCCGCATCGGGATAAACATGCACGTCATGGCCGGCTTGCTCAAGCGCCTGGATCCGCACCATCGCCGCACCCGCGTCGGTCAACGTCCGCTCATCCGCACCATCGACGATCTCCAACACTTGCTCGTCTGGACGCGACGGCAGATTGAATCGCAGGCCGACCGGTTGGTGATAGTCCAGCCGCAGGGAGACATTCTTGCGATAGTAAGGTGCCCGCAGTTTCGCCGCCGAAAACCGCTTCTGGATCTTTCCCTGTGTGTGCAGGATGTGTTTGCACGTTCCCAGTCCGTTGGTGCGAAAATCGGGACAGCTGCAGTAGGATTGCCCGAGTTCGGTGCCCCGCAGCGCGACGCGGTAGGTCTTGCCGCTCAGCTCACTCGTCACCAGATAGTCCGACCAGGGGCGATCGGGTTCGGTTGAACGAACCGTCATCTGCTCGTCTTGCGCCCGCTGAACACGATCCGCGATCGCCCGCGATTGCAGTTCATCCGCGGTCAGGTGCTCCAGCGGCACCGACTCATCCGGCGGGGCGGCCAGCCCAAGCACCGACTTGGCATCGAGCAGATAGTTCAATGCCGCGGCAACGTGAACACAGCCCGCGTCGCAGGAATCACAATTGGCCAACAACTGTTTGGCTCGCCCCGACTGCAGGGTCACCGTCGCGATCGCAATCCCCCCGGAAACCTCGGGGTCGTGCAACCGGACACGGTACAAGTCACCGCCGAGAAAAATGTCGCGATCTGACTCGATCTCGAACCGCTGGTCCGCGGTGCGAAGCAGATCCGCCCCCTGGTCGCCGACCAACTGGCAGACCTGGGAATAGGTCAGCGAGGCCAGGCGCTGGTGAAAGACGTTTCCCTTCGACTTGGAATCTTTTCGTTTCGCTCCACTCGTTTGGGTCTTGGTCTTCGTTACCACCGGTTCACTCCTACGATATCCCGTGTCCCTGAGCATCAATTCGCAGGCTCGCCAAAAACGCAGCGTCCGCGATAATCGAGTTATCGTCAGGCAATGATCCACAACAATCAAGTAGCCTCCGCCCACCAAGCAACCCCCGTCTCAGAAGTCGCAGAGACCTCTTGCCCCGCCCCCCGAACCGACAACACGTCTGCCCCACCGTTTCCTGATGCCAAACCCGCCACCCCCGCCTGCCACGCTTTCCTTCCACGAAGGGACACTTCGTTTGACCGGCGTGGCAGCGAAAGCGATTGGCCGGATATTTGGTGGGGCCGCGGACAAGATCTGGGTCGAGGACGACCGCGAGAACGCATTCCGCACCGACGCGTTTCACTACACTGAGATTCGTGGTCCGCTGCGCGAAAAACTCCACCCGCCGGCGCGCGACGTTGTCTTCAGCGATGATTGTGCCCCTCCACAGCGCCAAGCCATCACCTTTCCAAAACGCCCCACGCAGCAGCTGCGAGATGACCAACGGCGTGCCGTCCAGGGCTGGCTCGATGCCGGACAGCGAGGTGTGATCGTGATGCCGACCGGAACTGGAAAAACGGTCGTGGCGATTGAGTTGATTCGGCACTCGGCCTGTTCCACCTTGATCGTGGTGCCGATCCGCGACCTGATGTACCAGTGGCACGCGCGGCTGCTGGAATCAACTGGGATCGATGCCGGCCTGATCGGCGACGGCGTGCACCGGGTCAGCCCGATCAGCGTTACCACCTATGACAGCGCGGCGATCCACATGCCGCGGATCGGGAACCGCTTCGAGTTGATCATTTTTGACGAAGTGCATCATCTGCCGAGCCCGTGGCGCTCGGATGGTGCCCGGATGTCCGCCGCCCCCTGCAGGCTGGGGCTGACCGCGACCCTGCCCGGGGATCCGGACAAACACCGGCTGATTCAAACGCTGGTTGGCCCGGTCGTTCATCACGACTCCATCGAACAAGCGCGCGGACAGACGCTTGCCGATTACCGCGTTCGGCGGATCCCGGTTCATCTAACCGATGCCGAGCGGCGCCGCTATCGAGAACTATCAAACATCGTGCAACATTTCGTCGCTGACCGCCGCGGCGAGGACCCAACGTTTCGCTGGGAGAAAATCTTCACGCTCGCCACCCAGGACGCCGAAGCCCGCCGCTGTTTACGAGCGTTTCGACTGAAGAACAAGATCGAAGACCGGGCGGCCGGCAAGCTGCGGGTGTTGGAAGATCTGTTTCGGTTGCATGCCGGAGAGCCGATCCTGGTCTTTGTCGGCTCCAACATCACGGCCCGCGAGATCTCATTGCGATTCCTCGTGCCATGTTTGCTCAGTCATTGCGGCAAACGCGAGCGGGCCGATTTATTGAAAGGTTTAGCCGACGGCACCTATCCAGCCTTGGTTGCCAATCGAGTTCTCGACGAAGGTGTCGACTTGCCCGAAGTCAAAGTCGCGATCGTCCTCGGCGGCACCGCCAGCGGAAGGCAAGCGATCCAGCGTCTTGGCCGAGTCCTCCGCAAGGGCAGCGGCGGCAGCGCGATTCTTTACGAAGTCGTCACCGACCAAACCCGAGAAGTCACCCGCAGCCGCACCCGAAGACGAAACAAAGCCTATCGCCCATAGCACCGTAGCACAGGCTGCCAGCCTGTCGAAACAACCAGCCTGTCAAAAACAGGCAAGCCGCCTGTGCTACATTGCCACCATGCTGACTTCCGCCCAATCGATCGTGCGCTATGACTTTCACCAGGGGGCGGTGATCCCGGACCGGCTGACACGAGCGGCGCATCGCCACTACCTCCGCGCCGCCCAGGCCATGTTGTCACTCTACCATCGCGGCAGCGGGGAAACCCGGCAAGCCTTACATCGTAAAGTCGACGCCATCCTCGACCGGCTCGGAGACTGCCCTCCCCGACGCGCCGCCGCATTCTGCAAACTTCTCGATGATCGTTCCGACTATCACACCAGTCGCGGCAAGGCGGCAGCCCTGCGACGGCGCGTCTTCACCACCGCGGCAAAGCTGCATCCAGCCGTCGAGCGACCGCTGACGCTCTTGGAGAATTCGACCGACAACGTTCGTGCTCAGGTCGCCGAGGCGATCGGCAAACCATGGCGAGAGATCGAGTTGGAACTGTTCGCCGACGTGATCGAGTTGCAAACCCTGCGTGAGTTCCAGGTGAGCGAGGAGTTCGCCGCGACAGATCTGCTCTCGGCCTACAACGTGGGCCAGACCCAGGCGGCACTCTACCGAGCCACCCGGATGACCGTGTGGGCCCGCGAAGACCTGAAAACGATCGTGCGGCAAGCGAAACTGGCGGGCTTGATGCACCGCATCGCTCGGATCGACGAAGCGTCGCCGGTCGGCAAGGCCAACGCCCCCGCTGCGACCTATCGACTTGAGTTCGACGGCCCCGCCTCGTCGTTGAGACAAACATGGCGTTACGGCGTCCGATTCGCGCGTCTGTTGCCGGTGCTGCTCGCCTGTCGACACTGGAAGCTCACCGCCGATGTCCTCGGCCCAGGGCCAAATGGCCAGCGTGACCGAACCTTCCAGTTGGAACTCTCGCCAAGGGACGGATTGACCAGCCCCCATCACCCGCCCGACGACTTTGACTCCGAGATGGAGCGGGCGATTGACGACGCCTGGCATCGGGCGCCCCCGCCAGGCTGGACCTTATCGCGGGAGTCGGAGTTGTTGCATGTCGGTCAAACTGTGCTGACTCCCGACTTCGTGCTCCGGCGACGTGATCGGCCGGACGAACCGATTTACGTGGAACTGATCGGATTCTGGACCCCGGAATATCTCCGGAAAAAAGCGATGCGGCTGGAGCAGTTTCGCAACTATCCCTGGATCGTGATCGTCCCGCCGAGTCGCCGGCTCGAACTCCCCGAGGGGACGGCAATCCTGCCGTTGAGTGGTAAGTTTTACCCCCCAAGTCTGGTCGAACTCGCCGAGTCGATCCTCGGGACGATCTAACTGGACAGCGCGAGGCTTTGGTTTCTCAAATTGAGCCTCACCGGCATCCTTTCATGATAGGACGCAATTTCGTTAGAATTGCGCACCGCAGAGGTCGGAATTCGGTTTGGATGCAACAGTGGACCAACAGGGATGGCTAGAAAGAACAAGGGGAAGGGAAAGCAGCGGAAGCCAAAACGGCGTGCGCCACGGCAAACCGTCGCCCGGTCGCCGGACGGCCTCAAAAAGCGGCTCGACCGAAAACGCCCGATCGCTGCCCCTGCCGAGCCGCCCGAAGACGTCGCGGTGTTCGACGCCACGGTCCGCTCCACGCTTCCCTCGGAAGTGGCCGACCAAGCCAAATCGGTCAGCGAATCGTTGCGGCTGGTGAGCGAGTCGCACGACGCCGACGCCCTCGAGCGGATCCGCGAGATCCCGCGGCGAAGTCCCTTGAGCGAGTGGCGGCTGTTCATTCGTGGCCTGGTCGACTGGTACGCCAGGCGCATCGATGCGGCGGCCGAGTCATGGAGCCGGCTCGACGACTCTCGCAGACCCGCCCGCATCGCAGCCACCCTGCAAGCATCACTCCGAGAAGATCTCGGCGCCGCCGACGGTCCCGCCCACACGTCGGCGGCGAAGCTGGTGCGAACACTGCGGATCGAACGGCCGGCGATCCGAGAGGCTGCGGCCAAACTCACGCACCTCCGTGAACCGAAAGACTTGACCATCAGCGACGTCACGATCGCTTGGTTGAAGCCGTTCGTGAACGAGTATCGCTCGGTGGAGCCCGACTTCATTCGCGCCATCGAAGCCGCAGCCTTGCACCGCGCCTCGGCCCAGCCGTACGTCGATCTGTTTGCCATGGCGACCCGGACATTTCGCGGGCCCGATCACGACCCCAGCTCCACGCTGCGGCAAAGCCACTACGAACGAAAGTTCGAAGGCGGCGACGACAAGGCGGACCGGCTCCGGAATTTCTATCTCACCGACGGTTTGCCGAACTACGATCGGATCAGTCCCGCGGTCCGCAATGCGATGATCAGCCACCTTTATTTGGAGGAGGCACTGGACGAAATTGTTCCGCCGTCACCCGGTGGCTTCCTGGGGGCGCTGATGGCCTTCATCCCCGACGAGGATTCCAAGCGGGTGGAGCAGTGCTTCCAAAAGGCGATCAAGGCCTATCCGGCCCACCGCAAGGCCCACCGCGAACTCGTCGACTGGGTCAAGTTGCACGCCGAGAACGAGCGCGCCAAAAAGGCCGAGCGTGAGCGATTCGCCAAGAAGCTTCCAGCAATCATGGTGAATTGGAGCCAATCACTTCCCGACGATATCGAACCCCGTTTGTGGCTCGTCGATCACCTGCTGGAGAACGAGCAACTCGATGACGCCAAGCCCCACGTGGAGTGGCTGTCGGCATCCCGCCACGAAGATCCCCGAGTGCGGGCCACCCCCTGGAAATGGCAGGTCCTGGAGGCGATGAGGCTCTGTCGCCGTAAGAGCTGGCTGGCCCAGGTCCCACAGCACCTCGATGCGGCCGAGTCGCTGTGGCCCGACTGGCTCTCCCGAGATTGGCTCCCTTACCTGCGCGCCGCCTACAGCCTGCGACGAGGCGACGAGGATGCCTACCAAACCCAACGCCAGGCGATCCGTGAGGCGGCGGCCGCCAGGGGAAATGCCTCAGCCGCCGACGGTCCACCCCCCACCCGCGGCCCGCTGACAGATGCTGTGATGATGCTAGCCGCCGCCCAGCGGATGCGAATCCCGGCAGCGGAACTGAAGGTGATTCGCCAACCGGTCGACCAAGCCGTCGCGAACCTGAAATCGGTCACGCTCGACGATCTCCTCGCCGCCGGCGTTTTCTTCTGGGATCTGCACCGCACCTCACTCCTCTACCCCGCCTACCGGATGCACGGCAGCAAGCTGGGACGTGAACTCGTCACCCGCATCAATGCGGTCCGCAAATTCCCCAAGGGATCGGCCGAGTCGGCGGTGCTGTGGATGTCCCAGCACCAGTTCTGGCCAACAAACCACGGCTCAGGACTGCCTCGATTTTTGAACAGATGGTCCTCCGATTCCCCCTATGTCGCCGCCGCCATGGTGCAGGCAATCCTGCTGGCACGCTACGGCGACCGGGAGTTGGGCCAGATGAAAGACAAGATCGAATTCGTGCGGGAGTCGGCAAAGACAGTCCCCGACCGCTTTTATCGGTACTGGTTCGAACAGCTTGCCGAGCAGGCAGAGCAGGCGATTCAGTGCTCCAAACGCCCCTCAGGGATGTTCCCCGACCTCGACCAGTTCGCGGAGATGGTGGATCGCTTCCGAGGTGGCTTCGAGGATGAGTGGGACGACGACGATGAGGAGGACGAAGGGGCTTACGGTTGGTACCCGGAGGAACCCGATGCTGAAGAAGAACACGACTTCTTCCAGGCGAATGACCCCGGTGACGATCACCCCATCCCCACCGCCCGCCTCGACGCATTCGGCCAACCGCAGCCGGTGCCAAAGCCTCGAGGTGCCGAGATCCCGCGTGACCCCGAAGCCCGGCGACATCGCCCCAAGAACCCGCTGGACAAGAAAAAAGGACGCCGCAGATGAAGGCGAATTCCAAGCCACAATCAAACCAAGATCCCTTCTCCGTACTCGGCCTGCCTCCCGGGGCCGACCAGGATCGGGTGCGGGCACGATATTTGGAACTCGTCAAACGGCATCCGCCAGAACGGGATCCCGAAAAATTCCGTGAGCTGCACCGTGCCTACGAGGCCGCTCGCGACCCGCTGACCATCGCCGAGCGGCTCGTCCGTTCGGATATCGACGACGAACCGCAGCCTTGGGCCGAGATCATCGACGAACACCGCAGCCGGCCCCCGCGCCTGAACTCCGACCTCCTGCTCAGCCTCGGCAATCGATCCGCCGCTGGCCAGCGGGACGGGCAAGGAACAGATGCAGACCCATCATGACTGAATTCCCCTTCCGAGATCCCGACACGCCCCACGATCCGCCCGAACAGCGCTCCCTCCTCTGGCGCCCCGAAGAACCTGCGCCCCCTGAGGTGGGCGAACAAGCGGAGAATACGCAACCGGCGGCGGACGCCACAGCCGACGACAACAGCGATGTCGACACCGGCGAGCCAGCCGAATCGGAGGCCACCGCCGAACAGCCCTCCGACGCCGCGGCCGAGCCCCAGTTCGGACTGCTCGATATCGTTGAAGCCTTCACAGCCCTGCGCCACGAATACCGCACGAACACTCGCGAGAACCGCCAATTGACGGAACTGCTCCAATCCGCGGTGCGGCGGTTGGATGATCTCTCGCGAAAGATCTCCCAAGCCACCGCCGCGGCGGCCGAAGCCGATTCCGATCGCCCGGCGCAAGATCGCCTCTGGGTCGATACGCTTGTGGAAATCGATCTCAGTTTGACCCGGGCCGTCGAAGCGACCGAACGCTCCATCGGCAGGATGGGAGTCGGCGACGAGGCGGCCGACGATTGGCAGACGCTTGAACAGGAGGTGACCGCAAGTTTCGACGCCCTGGGACCCCTTCGCCGTTGGACCACTCGCAGGTTCTTCGAGGACGTGCGAAGGACAATCCGCGAAAAGGCCGACGCGGCGCGAGCTCGGCCCGTTGAAAGCCCGACGGCCGAAGGGCTGCGAATGGTCGTCCGTCGCGTCCGTCATCTGTTGCGCGAACATCAAATCGAACGCATTGACACCCTCGGCGCCCCGTTCGACGCGGAAAGTATGAATGCGGTCGAGGCGATCGAAACGGCCGCGCAACCACCGGGCACCGTACTTCGGCAATTGAACCCCGCATACCGCTGGCGCAGCAAACTGATCCGCTACGCCGAAGTCTGTGTCACCCAGTCCCCCTAGTACGTCCGACCCGCCGGGCCGGACCGTCACCCATCCGTCCACCTCACCGACGCGACCAGTAAGCGTCACGAGGTTTTCACCAACCTTGAACGAAGCGATGAGCGAATTCGAATTCCAGAACCCTGTCATTGGGATCGATCTCGGAACAACCAACAGTGTTGTCGCTGCCGTGATCGACGGTCGTCCGGAAGTGCTTGCTGACCCGGAGGCTGGTGCGATCCTCCCTTCGGTTGTCGGGATCGACCCAGCCGGGCAACTGATCACCGGTGAGGTCGCTCGAAACCAGTTGGCAGCGTTTCCTGGACAGACCCAGGCGTCGGTCAAGCGTCACATGGGGTCGATGGAAAAACTTCGCCTGGGCGAGCAATCCTTCACGCCGCCCGAAATCAGCGCCATGATCCTGCGGCGTCTTCGTGACCGCGCCTCAGCCCGACTGGGGACCGAAGTTTCCCGTGCCGTGATCACCGTTCCCGCCTTCTTTGACGAGAACCAGCGTCAAGCGACCCGCGAGGCCGGGGAGCTGGCTGGATTGAAGGTCGAGCGGATCATCAACGAACCGACCGCCGCCACACTCGTCTACCATGCCGGCTCCGATCGTCGGCAGCACATCGTCGTCTATGACTTTGGCGGCGGCACCTTTGACGTCTCGATCGTCCGCATGGAGGCGGGGGTCGTTGAAGTGCTTAGCAGTAAAGGGGACACGCAGCTCGGTGGGGACGACCTCGACGCCCTGTTGCTCAAGCATGTCGCCGATCTGTTCTTAACCGAACACGACCTCGACTTACGCAACGATCCCGGAACCCGTTGGCGGTTGCTCCGCGCCTGCGAGCAAGCCAAGTGCAATCTCTCCAGCGAGCCCAGCGCCACGATTGCCGAAGAGTTCATCGCCGAGAAAGACGGCCAACCGCTGAACATGAACATCACGGTGACGCGGACTGAGTACGCGGAGATGATCGCCGGCTTGGTCGACCAAACGATCGAATGCGTCGACGCCGCACTCCGCGACGCGAAACTCAAGGCCAACGAGATCGATGACCTGGTGCTGGTCGGCGGCACGACACGAACGCCGCTGATCC
>CAYWXT010000041.1:0-29456 GCA_964462125.1 uncultured Pirellulaceae bacterium
TTCCGGGGTGGCGGAGCGGAGAAACGAAGTCGGCTGGACGTCCGGGATCGCACCGATCCGAACCTGGCTGCCGGGATCCAACGCCGAGGTGACGTGGTAGCTGCCGCGACCGTCCGGGTCGTCGTCGATCACCAACACCCGCTCGGTATCGGTCAACGGCACGATGCAGCTACGGCGGTTGTCGACCGACAATGCGTCGTCCGGCAGGCTGACCTCGACCGCGTGCGTCCCCGCTTCGGCGATGAAGACCTGAAACGTTTTCGTCACCGTCTCTCCAGGCTCGAGAGAGTCGATCAGGATTGCCGGTTGGGGATCGATCTCCCCGCTCACCTGGCGTGTGGGGTCGGCAACCGTGACCGATGCCCCGTAGCGGATCACGCGAGAGGAAAGCGGGACGTTGCTGACCGGCGTCGCCCCTTCGTTGGCCACAGTCACCTGCAGCACCACCGGCACGCCGGCGACCCACACATCGGGGCGGGGCGAAACGTCGGTGATCGCCAGGTTCCCGCCAGGATCGCTAGCGCAATCGATCATCCGAATTCGATTCCCCGCGGCGTCGATCGGGCGGAGCGATTCGGCATGCCGCTCGGTCGATTCCCAGTCGCGGCGTCGAAAGTCGCTGGCGAGATAAAGTACTCCTGTGTCGGCCGAGTTGGCGTCGAGCAGGCCGGCGGCCATGTCGATCGCCGGGATCAAGTCGGTGCGGACCGGCGACACCTCGGTCGCCATCACGCGATTGATCAGCGTCCCGTCTGCGAGCACCGTTTGGGCGGAGAGGTCGGCCACGGCATCCCCCGAGTCCGCACCGCCACGCAGAGCGAGCGCGGCCCGGCTCGCCCGCAACACGGTCAACTGGTGGTTCCCGTCGTCGGCTGCCAAGCGGCGAGTCAGCTCCTGCAAGGACCCCAGCGCCCGCTGGTAGGCGGCCCCGCCCCCGCTGGTGTCCGCCATCGAATAACTGTCATCCAACACCACCACGTGATGCGTTGTCTCTCCGCCCAGGGCCCCCAGTAACCGGCGGCCGCCGGTCCAGCCGGCGAGCAGGGCGATCAACAGTGCCGCGACCGCCAACCGCGAGAGCAGCAACAGCATCTGCCGCAGCACGATCCACTTCTTCTGCTTGCGATAACTCGCCAGCAAAAAATCCATCGCGGCCCAACGCTGGCGGCGGTGCCGCAGCAGGTTGATCAGGTGGACCAATAGCGGGACCCCGACAAACAGGAACCCGATCGTCAGTGCAGAGAAAGTAAACAAGGCGATCATCCGTGACGGAGTTTGGGGAGCGATTGCCGGGTCGCCAGGAACTTCGCCAAGACCGCGTCGAGCGGGTCGCTGGTGCGGGCCAGCATGTATTCAATCTGCAATCGACCGCACGCCCGCCGGGTCTGGTCCAGGTACTGCTGCAGCGCTTCGAGGTACCCCTCCCGGAGCGCCCGCGGGTTGCAGTTCAAAAACTGCTCCGTCTCCATCCCTTCAAAACGAGTCGCTCCGTCAAATTCAAAGTCGAGTTCGTGGTCGTGCAAGACATGGAACAACGCGACGTCGTGGCCGCGGGAACGAAGCATCCGCAGCCCATCGAGCAGGGAATCGACGCCGAGCAGGTCGGAGATGATCAGCACCAAGCCGCGGCGCGGGATCGCTTGCGTCAGCTCGCGGGCGACTCGGGCGAGGTCGGTGCGGCCGTCGGCTCCGACCGCATCGAGCAGCGAAATGATGCGCGTCAACTGTTGCTGATTGCTCCGCGCGGGCAGACTCTCCCGGACCTGCGTGTCGAAGGTGTACAGCCCCGCGGCGTCCTTCTGTCGCAGCGCCAAGTAGCTCAATGAGGCAGCAATGGTCGCCGAGTAGTCGAACTTGTTCGACTCCCCGTCGCCGTAGGCCATGCTGGCCGAGCGGTCGACCAACAGGTGCAGCCGCAGATTCGTTTCCTCCTCGTACTGCTTGACGTGCAGGCGGTCCTGCCGCGCGTAGACCTTCCAGTCGATATGACGGATCTCGTCACCTCGGGCGTACTGGCGATGCTGCAGAAACTCGATCGACTGGCCGAAGTAGGGGCTGCGGTGCATCCCGGAAAGGAACCCTTCGACGACCCGCCGGGCCGTCAGTTCCATTCGGCGGATCCGATCGGTGACTTCAGGACGCAAAAATTTTCTGGAAGCGGGCATCTCGAGAAAGCTCGTCCTCGGTGGTAGGGGTCGCCGCAATGATCCGCTCAATCACGTCGTCACTGCTCACCCCGTCGCTCTCAGCGGCGAAGTTGACGACCATTCGGTGCCGGAGCACCGGCGCGGCGAGGGCCTGGATATCGTCGACCTGGACATGGAATCGCCCTTGCAGCAACGCTCGGGCTTTGCCTCCCAGAATCAGAAACTGCACCGCGCGCGGCCCGGCTCCCCAGCCGACCAGGTCGTTGACGAAGTCGGGAACCCCGTCGGAACCGACGCGCGTCTGGCGGACCAAGGAGAGTGTGTACCGCACGACGTGATCGCTGACCGGCACCTGGCGGACGAGCTGCTGCAAACGGAGGATCTCCTCGGCCCCCAACACCGCCTGGACCTCCATCGTCGTCGATCCGGTTGTCCGCCGAGCAACCTCGAACTCCTCGTCGAAATTCGGATACTCGACGAAGACCTTGAACATGAACCGGTCCTGCTGGGCCTCGGGCAACGGGTAGGTTCCCTCCTGCTCGATCGGGTTTTGCGTCGCCAGGACGAAAAACGGGTCATCCAGCGGGTGGCGGATACGCCCCACCGTGACCTGCCGCTCCTGCATCGCTTCCAACAGCGCGGCTTGGGTCTTCGGCGGGGTCCGGTTGATCTCATCGGCCAATACCACGTTGGCAAACAGCGGCCCCTGCATGAACCGCATTTCCCGGTGCCCGGTCGCCCGGTCCTCCTCGATGATCTCTGTTCCCGTCACGTCGGCCGGCATCAGGTCCGGGGTGAACTGGATTCGGCTGAACGAGAGGTCCAACGTCTTGGCAAGGGTGCTGATCATCAGCGTCTTGGCCAACCCGGGGACTCCCTCGAGCATGCAGTGACCGCGGCTGAACAAACAGATCATCAACTCGTCGATCACGTTTTCCTGGCCAACGATGATCTTGCCGAGCTGCTCCAGGATCCGATTGCGGGCCTCATGCAGCCGCCCCGCATCGGCCTCGCTCAAAATCTCGCCGGCGGGAGGGGATTCGTGGCGGGTCTCAGCATCGGCGGACATGGATCATCCTTCAGTATTGGCCAGGGTTTCCGGGGAACACCTTCGGTCGGGTGAACCACCCGTTCACCTCTCTACAGAATAGCAGCTGAGGTCAAGTGCGGCGCCAGGTCGCAGCGGGAAAGTGCGGAGCCTCGCTAGGACTGCTCCTCAATCGGTTCGGTCGACGCCGGCTTCCGTTTTTGCATCCGGATCTCGTTCCCCCGGTCATTGTGCCGGACTTCGTCCATGAAGGCGTTGATCAAAAGCAGCCCGCGGCCGCTGATGTTCTCCAGGTTCGCCGGGTCGGTCGGATCGGGCACCTCGCCGATGTCAAACCCCTCCCCCTCATCGCGGACGACGAAGACGGCTTGCGTCCGCGACGCGGTCAGGGCGACCAAGACGCGGCGGTCGCAGTAGGGAGGGGACTGTTGACGAGCTCGAATTTGATCGGTATACGCCGATCCGTCACCGAGCTCCCGAAGCTCCGAGGCGACCTCGAGGTTGCCATGGATCATGGCGTTCACGATCGCTTCATCCAACGCCATCGCGACTTGTGTCCATTCCATCTCGTCGAACAGCTCCAACTCCTGGTTCGCCTCCTCCAACCGCGCGATCACACCGGGAACCAGGCTGTCGTTGTTGGGGAGCCGAAACTCGAGCTGGGTCTGGGTCAAACAGGCGCAGGCGGTCTCGGCCTCCGCCGTGGCATCGCTGATCGCCAAGACCTGCTTGACGGTTTCCACCAGCCCAGGTTGCATCTCCGACTTGGGGACATAACTGATCGCCCCCTTGAGAAGGGCCTCAGCAGCGATCTCGTCGGTGCCGGTCCCCGTGGTCAAGATCACTGGGACCCCGGGGGCCAACCGCTTGATCGCCTCGACCAGCTCCAAGCCGTTCATGTTGGGCATGTCGAGGTCGGTGACGATCACCTGCGGACGCTGCTTCTCAAAGACATCCATCGCCAACACCCCGTCCGCGGCCGTCAGGACCTCGAAGCCACCGGACTCCAGCAACCCCTGCATCTGGGCCAGCTGCGTGGGGCTGTCATCGACCAGGAGAACGCGACAGGGTTGCGTCATGGCTGCTGGTGACTCGTGGGCTGGACGGAATCCCGCGACGCGAAAGGCTCCCAAGCGGCGAGCCAGACCATCGCACGAGTTTTCAAACAAAGCGAAAGGTGCTCAAACGAAGGTCCGCCCCGATTCCATCCAGAGCCTAACGCTGGGGACTCGCTGCAACAAGGGACAGAAATCGGCGAGCCGGATGGACTGCAATACCGATGTCACTCAGCGCGTCCCCTCTCCTGAGTCCGCCCGCTCGACGGTCACGGCCATGACCATCGGCGCCGTGCGGTCCTCCCCCTTGACCAGCTCGATCGCAGCGATCGGCTCCTCACGCTGCGGGTGAACCGCCAGCCGCCGAATCTGCTGATTGCCAAGCGCAAATGCGAATGCCGACTCCGGAACGTCGACGCGGCGAATGTAATCCGCGAAATGGACGCCGTTCTTCAACCGATGATCTTCTGTCTCCCCATCGGCGTAGTGCAGGCGCACGATCATGGAAACCGATTCGCCACCGCTCGCCGGGTGACCCCAACCGCTGACGCCGCTGAGCAAGTGAATCGCGTCGGCTTCGGTATTGCAAGGAATTCGCACCGATGCGGGCATCTTCGGGGGAAGACTCCCCTGCGGCCCCCGCAACAGGATCAAGTTACGGATGCGATCGCCCCGCGGATCGACCAATTGAAATGGCACCCCGCCGGATTCCTTCATCGACCAGTCATCAAAAATCATCCGGTCCGGGCCGTCATCCCCCTCGTGGAACAACCCCTTGGTGCTCACCGCCGTGGCCACCTTACCGATCGGCAGCGGGACGTAACGCCCCTTCGCCGTTAGAAACTCCAACAAATCGGCGAATCCCTGCTCGTCGATCTGCTTCTCGAACCCCTCCGGCATCACCGACTTGTTTGACGCCACCAACTCCTCGATCTCCTCCCGCAGGATCAAATGCTGCTTGGCCTGCGAATCGATCAGTTCAATCGAGGTTTGCGTTTCCGACGCGAGCATCCCCGACAACACGATCCCGTCGGTGGTCAGCACCGAATAGCTTTGGTAGTTCCCTTCGACGCTGCTGCTGGGATCCAAAATCTGCGTCAACAGTTCTTCTTTCGGGTGCACTGCCATCCCAGTCAGGTCGGGCCCCACCTCCTTTCCCTCGCGCTGGTGCCGATGACAGTTCGCACAGTGCTTTTTGTAGATTTCCCGCCCCCGCTCGACGCTTCCCGCCCGCTCGGTCACCGGCAGGAAGGCTTGGAGCACCTTTGCCCGGTCGGGGCTCGGCAGCCCCCCTTCTTGCGACATCACTTGCTCGGCCAGCTGCCGAATCTCGCGGTCAGGGTGCGCCAACAGCGATTGCTGTTGGTCCAACGGCAATTCCTGCCGCCCCACGCGGCCCGATTCCATTGCCTCCAACAACGTGCGCGTCGTCTCTCCCCTTGCGGTCAAGGTGCGTATCGCCGCCGGCCGGACCTGGGGGGTCAACGAATCGAGCTTCGAGAGGACCAGTTCCCCGAGCCCGTCGGCGCGCGATCGGCGAAACGCTTCCAGGATGCCGGTCGCAACGGCGGGCGCCGTTTGCGGTGTGACCAACTCCAACAGCGACTCGGTCGTTTGAAGATCCTCGCGGGCCAGATCGACCAGTTGCTCTGCCGCCTCGATCCGGATCTCGTCGCTGGCGTCGCGGTCATCGACGGTCGCTAACAGTGAACCGGCGATCTGGTCCGCGTGCTCCGCAAGCCGATCGCTCCCCCATAGCTGCGCGAGACGGACCAAGCGCCCCCGAGTTGCCGACGGTAACCGCTGCAGCAACGCCACCAATGCTTCATCGGTCGCCGGATCAAGTCGAATCGACTCGTCGGCGGGCCAACCCTTGGTCAATCCTTCCACCACCGCTGCAGCAAGCCCCGGATCGGCCTGTGCCAGGGCAACGAGCACCCGCCGAGCCCCACTGCCATCGGCCGAGCGCGCCACGTGCTCCGCAACGGTCGAGGCAACGCGGAGCGGTGGTTCCTCGTCGGCAGAGCGTTTTGAAAGCCCGACCAACACCTCAACCGCGTTGGTCGCCGCGGCACTGGTCGATGCATCGATGATCCAGCGATCGTTCGCGTGACGCGGGTCGTGCAACGCATCGATCACCGCCCGGCCAGCCGGTCCCGAGGGCGGCATCTCCGCAATCGCCAGCAACGAGGCCAGCCGCACCTGCGCGTCCTCATGCGACAGCGCGCCCGATTCCAACAGCCGTTCGCGCCCGGCCTCCGTCGGCGGCAATACTGCGACCGCAGTGCGAACGACGCCTGCTGACCGGTGACGAAGCCCGTTCGCCAGCAGCGACATCGCCTCCTTTCCCTCGAGCAATCCCAACCCATCGAGGGTCCGCAGGGCATGGATCGCGGCCACATCCAAGCCTGACTTATCGAGCTGCGGCTGCCGGATCAATGCGGCCAGCTGATTTATAGGTTCCTTTGTCCCGGCATTTACCGAGGAGAGCGATCGGGGGGGCGGGCTCTCCGATCCCGTTCCCGCCGCCATCGATTCCACCAACAACCGCTGGGCATGCCGGCGCCAAAACAAATTCGGATCCTGGAGCGCTGCGACCAACTCGTTCGGCGACGCCTCCGCGAGCGAATCCGTTTCGGGTGTTGGGCCGCCGCGATCACCGGTGTAGCGGATACGGTAGATACGGGCGTGCTTTTTGTCGCGCAAATCGGTTTCATACGCGTTGCCCGGCCCCGTTTCAAAACCGACCGGCGTCGGGTTGTGTTGCACGATGTAGTTGTACCAGTCGATGACCCACACGTTCCCGTCGGGACCGACCTCCGCCATCGTCGGCGCGCTCCACTCGTCGTCACTGGCGAGTAGGTTCAACGGGCTGGTTGAGCGGAACGCTGAACCGTCGTCGCGTTCCAGCACGAACGTGCCGACCAAATGACCGGTGGGTCCCGCGACGAAAGCGGTCCGATTCCAGTACTCCGGTGGATAGTTCCGTGCCGTGTAGAGCGCGTGTCCCGCAGCCGCGGTGTAGCCGCCATGATGGTCGACCTGGCGAACGTCGTCGGTGATCGGATGAAACTGGTGCGTGTCGGCGATCCCCTCCAGACGGGTCGAGGTCCAACCGCGAACCCGTTCGTAAAACCGATTCGGCACCGGCATGAATTCACTTGGGTTTCGGTTCGCAGTGGAGCCGAATAACAACCCCTCCTCGCTCAGCCCCAACCCCCAGGTGTTGTTGTTCGTGTTGCGGAGAAATTCAAAGTCAGTCACCTCCACCTCGCCGGCGACCCGCTCGACCTGGAACCGATAAAAGCCGGTTCGAAACGACTCGCTGCGGCCGGCGATCTCGCCTTCAAACCCGGCGTATCCAACGACGCCGTAAAACCACCCGTCGAATCCGTCCTGCAGATTGCTCGGGCCGGCGTGGGTGTCGTCCGTCTTCCACCCCGTGAACAACACCTTGCGGACATCGGCGCGGTCATCGCCGTTGGTGTCTTGCAGGAACAACGTGTGGGGCGGTTGGTGAACGATGACACCGTCGTGGGAAAACGCGATGCTGGTGGGAATACTCAGGTTCTCCGCGAACAGGGTGAACCGATCCGCCCTGCCGTCGCCGTTGGTGTCCTCGCAAATGCGGATCCGGTCGCGCCCCATGCCCTCCGGTTGCTGCTCGTTCGGATAGTCCACCGTCTCGGCCACCCACAGCCGGCCGCGATGATCCCAACTCATGCAGATCGGTTTGCCCCCCAGATCCGGCTCGGAGGCGAACAGCTCGACCTCAAAATCTTGGGGCACCACAAAGTGCTTGATCGATTCCTGGGGTGACAGCGGCTTCTGCATCCGCCCCCGGGGCTGGGCCTGCTCACCCCACTTCTCGCCGCGGACATAGTTCGGGATCTTCGGGCCGACCTCGACGTACTCGAAGGGCTCCACGTCGGTTCGCCGCGGCGTCATCGAAACATCGGCGAACGGGTCCGGATCGCGACGGCGGAACTCCGGCACCACCGACGGGTCGCCGCCGCACGCCCAGCGAATGCCGCGCTCGACAAGGTTATGAAAGCCGGGATGGGTAAAGGTCCGCTGGTCATGTCCCCAAGCGGTGTAAAAGACGCGTCCCTCGCCTTGCGTCCGCACCCATGTCCACGGTTCGCGCTGCTCCTGCTCCATGCGAACCTCCAACACCGTGCGGTTCACCGGGTTGTGCGCGGTGTGGACATACGTCTCGTCCCAACTCTCGAAGCTCTGGTAACCCTGCATCAAAGGATGCGATTGCCCCTCCTCGGTCGCCTGGACTGAAAAAACGCCGGTCTCGTGCCGTTGAAATTGGCCTCCCATCAGCGCCACGATGCGTGGATCGTTCCGGAAGCAATAGGAAGCAGAGTGCAGCGGGATGAAACCGCCTCCGGCCTCGACATACTCCAGCAGTGCGTCCGCCTGAGCCGGCTCGATCCGATCAATGTTCGCGTACAGGATCAACCCGTCGAACTCACTGAGCCGCTCCGAACGGAGCGCCGCCTCGGCGTTCTCGGTGTAGGTGACCCTGATGCCCCGCTGTTCCAGCACCGGCATCAGCTCCGAAGCCCGCCGCGCGGGTTGATGCGGTCCTTGGTCGCCGAGAAGCAGCACCCGCAGCGATTCGGGCGAGTCACCGCTCGATGTCTGCTCCGCAAAACCAGCGACACATGCGATCGAGAACCAGGTGCCCAACGACAGACCAACGATCCATCGCCGCCAAAAACTCATCGGATGAAACATATGGGCGTCAAATTCAGGGGAAAAGAGAGGAGGACTCGTCCGCTTCAGAACATAGAATAACGTGTCGAGCGGAGGATTTCTCGCCGGAACCTGCTCCAAATGCGATCGTCGCCCCGAGCGTCCCAGGCGCCCCGGGGCAACGGCACGCCGCCGGCTGCTCCGGGGCGGTGCCACGAGCTGCTCACCCGCCCGGCAGGCATCGAGGAAGACGCGGTGGTTTTTCTTCTCGGTCCTCACGCGATGCCTCCCGGCGATATACTGGTCCCGATTTCTCTGGTCGACTCGCTTCTCGCCCGCAAAGGCTCTGCTCGTGTTCCACCAAATCAACAGCACGCGAGTTTCGATTCGCGAGTACCTTTACGATGGCAACTGGATCACGAAACCGATTCTCTTGCTGGTCGCCGTGGTGCTGAAGGCGTTTCGCATCCGCATTCCAGGTTCCACGGATATCCCTCCGGTGACGAGTCTTCGTCCCTTTCTGGTTGACGCGTCGACGGTTCCTCCGGAGTTGGCGGAGTTGCTTGAGCCGACGGTGCAGGATTTGCGGCGTCAGGGTTTTCGTGACGTCGGGTCGCTGTATATCAATGACGTCGGTCGGAACACGCGCTATGCTGGCCAAGTGATGCTCTCCTCCAAGGGGGACGGAATTGCCTGGGTCCGTAATCGTCTGTGGCCTCAACTTCCCCGCCATTCCCGGTTCACGCGGGTATCGCTCTATTCGCTGTTTCGCGACGGAACGGTGGTTTCGACGACCAGCGCCGACCGGGACCTGCTCGACCCACCCCATTGGCATGTCAAGTACTCTACCGGCGCGAATGTGGACCGCCTGCTCGATGAGCATCGACAGCATCTCCTCAATCGCACTTCCAAGGCCCCCCCACGGCAACTGGTGGTCGACGAGGCGATCGATTGTCTGGACTACGTACAAGAGGACTTCGTCAAGTTTCAAATGAGTCGCGGGGTCTTCGAGCAAGCGGCCTCGGACTCTGAGGAGATCACAATCGCCGAGGAGACGGCACGGGAGGCGGCCGATTCGACGGTCGATCCCGCGGACTCACTGTTCGATCCGGCGGGCATGGTGGATGAGTTGCAACCGGTGATCGAATCGGTTCGTTCGTTGGAGACGAAGCGGACGCAGTGGTTGACCAAGTTGATCATACTTTTCCTCTCCGTTGCCCTCTTTGTGACATTCGGCGCCGGTCAGTGGGGTTGGGAATTGGTGCTGTTGCTCGTGCCGATTCTCTTCGTGCACGAGATGGGCCACCTGATCGCCATGAAATGGTTCGGCTACAAGAACGTTCAAATGTTCTTCATTCCGTTTCTCGGGGCGGCGGTTAACGGGCGTCACTACCAGGTGGACGGTTGGAAGAAAGCGTTTGTCTCCTTGGCTGGGCCTTTACCAAGTATCGGCATGGGGATCGTGTTGGGGATCGTCGCCGTCGTGATCGAGTCTGACCTCTGCATGCAGGCGGCAACGTTAACGTTGATCTTGAATGCGTTGAACCTGTTACCGCTGTTGCCGTTGGACGGCGGTTGGGTCGCGCACATCACGATTTTTTCGCGATCGTCTCTCTTGGACATGATTTTCCGTGTCGGTACGATCGCACTCGTGTTGATCGCATCGATCGCCTTCGGGGACCGGATATTGACCTACTTGGCGATCGGGATGGCGGTCGGTCTGCCGATGGTTTGGAAGACCATGCAGGTCCGGGATTTGTTGAAGGACGATCCGCTGCCGGAAGCGACGGGCAATGAAATCCCGGAGGAGGCGATACGCCGGATCGTTTCGTTGGTGCAGCAATCATCGCTGCCGGCGTCCAACGTCGATCAGCTGGCTGCCACGACAGTCAACGTCTACGAATCGGTTTCGATGAAGCCTCCCTCTTGGCCAGCGACGTTCGGTATTTGGGGTCTGCACGGCGGAGGGCTCGTGGCCGCCTGTCTGGGAATGCTCACACTGCAAACCGCGATGCTTTGGCGTCTCGGTTCGTTCGACGTCCCCGAACCGGTCCAGCAAAACGTGCCGCTGGATATCGCCGACGCGGAGCTGAACCTTGGTGACGGCGACGTTCCTTGCAGTGACCTTTTGATGTGGCAGTTCGCCGATCCTGCATTGGCAGAGGAGGCGGTCGAGTCACTGCCGGAGGATTGGCCGTTCACGGTCACGCGCCTCGGTTTCGTCGTCTTGAGTAGCGCCGAGGCGATTCCCGAAATCGACGCGGCACCGGCCGATGACAACGACGACTGGTCGCGCCCCGTTTCGATTCGTGAGCGGATCATGGACCAGGAACTGCAACGGATCGAGGATGAGCGGCTTGACCGTATCGCGATGCCAACCAGGCGCCGCCGCTCGTTCGTCTCCGCGTCGGGCTATCCGGTCATCGTGGCGAGGTTTTCTACTTCGGACGAGCAGCGGCACGTCGTGAATTCCTTGTCGACGTTGCCGCCCCGCTTGGATAATCAATTCCCGGTCGCCCCCTGGTGTCCTCGCCAGCGGATCGACCGGCAGCAAGAGAAGCTGCGGAGATTGTTGGCGATTTTGGACGGTTCCGCCCGTGAATTGCCCTGGGCGGAAGCGGCTCCAGCAGAACCGGATGAGAGGGGTCTGGAGAGCCGGACGGCAGAGGCTTTCCAGGAATGGTTGGCGGAACAAGAGAAACGACAGCAGGCGCAGCAAAAACTCCGACAGGATTGGATCGACGAAGCACGCCGCCGCGCCGGCGGGCCCCAGGCAGCCCTACTCACCGCCTACGCCCAGTTCGAAGCCGACGTCGCCAAACACGGGGAGGATGAGCCAGCCGGAGCTGTCCTGGCGGAAAACATCCAACAGGAAGCTTTTCCGATTTTGACCGACTACTTGCGACCGTTCGACGCGGACTTGGGTTACTTGGCGCCGGGGGCGCTCGATTTTCGCTTCGGCGCCTTCGCCTCCTATGGCGGGATCGACAGGGAGTTCGACCCGGGCGCGGTGGAGAGCGAGGCTCCCTTGACGGATAACCCATTGTCGGCGCGGATCAACGTGCGAGATACGGTTGATGCCGCGGCTGCCTTTGGCGGCATCATCGCTTGGTTGAAAAAGCAGGGCGCAACGGACGTTGACCTGCGGTATCCCGAGTTTGCGGTGGCTGACTTTGCGGTGGTTGATTGAACCGTTGCGTTCCATTGCGGCTTCAATCGCTTGTTGAGGCGTACGCCTTGCCTGATTCGCGCGACGCGGACTTGAGAAACTTTGTCGTGAAGCATTCACTTGCATTCACCTTGCCGGCGCTGGAGGGATCGAGCTGTTCGATTTGCCGGACCAGCGTTTCCCAGCGCTGGGCAGTCATGGTGCCGACCGATTCAAGCGGGGCACCGTCGGGAAGGGCGAGTTCGCGTAACGCGACACTTCCAAACTGCAGCGTCTCGGCTGTCATGCCGTACTCGTTGGCTTCCAGGATCGCTTCGTTTCCGAGTTGCGGATCGGTGAGATAATTTTGCCATCCGAGCCGCGTGGCGCGGACGACGCGGCGTACGAGTTCCGGATTCTCGCGGATCAGCGCACCGGTGGTGATGAGCACACTCGAATAGGGGTTCCAACCGAGCTCGCTGACCATCAGCGTACGCGGCTCGACGCCCTGTTGCCGGAGCTGCAAGGGTTCGGCGAAGGAGTAGCCTTGGATCGCCATCTGGGGATCGGTGACGAGCCCGGCGACGCCGCTGTAGGCCACCTCGCGGACGTCCTCGAGCAGGCCGCGGGCGCGGAGGAAGTCCAAGAACATCCGCCCCGGTTGCCGCTGCAACGTCATTCCGGCGAGGTCCTCGAACGATTCAACGCCGCTGTCGGCGCGGACCAAAATGCATCGCGGGTGATCCTGGACCGCGGCCAGGACGGCGACGACGTCGGAACCTTCCCGACGAAAATTCACCACGTCGTCCGCGTTGACGATCGCAAACTGGCATCGACCGAATCCGAGTTCCGGCGCGACCATGACCGCTCGCCCGCCGGGGCGGACGTTGACATGGACCCCCTCGGCCGCATAAGTCCCGTCCGCCAGCGCCTGATAAACGCCGCCATGTTCGGCCTCGGGATACCAATTCAATTGGATCGTTGCCGTCAGTGCCGTCTGGTCGGATTGATCATGCGATGTCGCCATTTTGGAATCGGATCGGCCGCATCCGGTCGTTACCGCGGCGAGACAGACGCACCAGCCTAGGATGGTCGTGAGGCGGCTTTGAAAGGGAAGGTCAAGCATGTGGGTATCCGGGGAAATCCGTGCGATCGTCTTTCGGGGCGTCGCGTTATTTTCCCTAATTGGCCAGCTCATTAACACCACCGGGCCGGCTCCAGCGCCGAAGCAGGGTCGCAGCGAGCAAGCGGACCGACGCGAACAGGATGAGGCCGAGCAGGGTGGAGGCGAACAGGGCGGCCATCAAAGCATCGGTTTTCGACAGCCCCTGCCAGCCGGTCATCATCACCCCCAAGCCCTCGTAAGCCGAGCCGTTGCTGACGAAGAACTCGGCCACGATCGCTCCCACGACGGCCAAACCGCTGCTGATCCGCATCCCCAGCACCAGGTAGGGAACCGCCGTCGGTAACTGCAGCCAAAACAGACGCTTGATCCGCCCGGCTCCGTACAGCCGGAACAGTTCATCGTGCTCTTTCGTCGCGGACGCCAGTCCCGTGGTGACGTTGTTGATGATGGGGAACAGGCAGATGATTACCGTCGCGATCACGGTGGTGCGGAACTCATAGCCGCTCCAGATGACCAGTAGCGGGGAGATGGCGACAATGGGAACGGTTTGCAGAAAGACGATGTAGGGAAAAAACGCTCGCCGGATCGTCGCCGATTGGCTGAACAGGATCGAGATCCCCGTTCCCAGAGCGACGGCACACGCCAGGCTGATCGCAGCCGCCGCGCCGGTGACGAGCGTGCCCCACAGCAATGGTCCGCGGTGTTCCCAGCCTGCGATGGCCACTTCGAACGGCGTTGGCAGGAGAATCTTCGGTAGATCAAAGAGACGGACAGCGAGATGCCAGAGGCATCCCACGGCGACGGCGACTAACAGCACCGAGCCGGCGGAGACGAATCCGGAACGCAGACTGTTTGTGCCGCTCCCCGTCACGGCTTGCCTCGCAATGCATCGCTAATGGTGCCGTAGAAGCTTGCAAACTCGGCGGTCCGGCGGAGTTCCTCCAGCCGAGGCTCCGGCAACGGGTTGTCGATCGGCTCGCCCAGCCGCCCTCGGCGCATCACGGCGATCTGATGGGCCAGCAGCACCGCCTCGCCGATGTTGTGGGTGACCAGGACCGCGGTGAACCGCCGCGCGTCCCAGAGCTCGCGGAGCAGTTGCCCCAGTTGGTTCCGCAACATGTCGTCGAGCGCAGCGAAGGGTTCGTCGAGCAACAGCACGGTCGGCGAGGTGACGAGGGCACGGGCGATCGAGACCCGCATCCGCATGCCGCCGGACAACTGATCGGGATAACGGTTCAACGCATCACCCAGCCCGACCGTTTCAAGCATCTGCTGCGCCGCCCGTTGTTGCTCCGCCCACTCGCCGATCCCGGCCAGTTGCAGCGGCAGGGTGACGTTCTGCAGCGCCGTCCGCCATGGCAGCAGGGCTGGTTGCTGGAAGACAAACGCGATGCCACCCCGGCGGGGATCACAGGCCGGATCCATGGAGACCGTCCCCGAGGTTGTCGGCTGTAATTGAGCCAACACCCGCAGCAAGGTCGTTTTGCCACAGCCGCTGGGGCCGATCAGACCGAGGATGTGCCCGGCGGGAACGTGAAGATCGACCTGATCGACCGCCCGCACCTGGCGAGCGAATGTGACGGTTACCGACCGGCAGTGGATCGCGGAAGCAGAGAGATTCGCGACGGTCACCATCGGTCGACACGATCGGAGGGCAGGCTAGGGATCGTGCGGGAAAAAAGGTGTCCGGTACCTTTTGCGAGGGACTCGCCCTCCGGGTGCTTTGCACAAAAGGTACCGGACACCATTTTTCCCGCCATTGCTAGGACGGGCACTGCCCTACCATACCCATCGGACCCCCGGTCGTGTATAGCGGTGGCGTGAGTTCATTCGACCGGTTCGCTGTTGGCGTCCCGCGCCGCTTCAGCAAGGCTTTGTCCCGGTTTTAAGTCGAAGCGACGGCCCCCCGCTTCGATCGTGGCGTATCGGGAAGAGGCAGCGACCACGGTGCCTTGGACCGACCCGATTTGGAACCCGTCCCCGATGCGGAGATGTTCGGTTTCGTCACGAGTCCGCACCTTGAGCCACGCCATCCAGCCGTCCCGGCCTTCGGTCAGACCCGTCAGGAAGGTCAGCCGCGCGTCATCGAAATCGGGTTCGGGGGCCTCCTCGGGCGTTGGCTCGCTCACGCGTACCGACAGCGTCTGTTCCGCGGTGCGGCCGGGATACCCGTTGTCGGTGGCGCGGACAAGCAGTTCATATTCTCCCGTCTCCGCCGGGGCCAGTTGCAACGATCCGCTCGCAGGATCGAGGCGGGCGAAATCGGGCGAGTCTTCCGCCAATTCGTAACTCAGGTCGTGCCCTTCGGGATCCTTGAACGAAAGAGTCGCCTCGGTCGTCTCCCCCACGATCGCCTCGATCTCCGGGCGGCCGTCGAATTGCGGTACCTGGTTTGGTGGTGCAAAGAAGTTCCGATTCAAGATGGCGTCGCGGTAGACTGCCACGTTCGAACCGACACGCCATGAGTCATCGACCGGAGGCGGCGCGTCAGCATCGGCGGCGTTCAGGGAGACCGCATCGATGATCATCGTGAGGGCCAAGTGATCGGAACGGCTCTGACTCACCGAAAGTTCGCGGATCCGGTGCAGGTAATCCTTGGCGTAGAAACCGTGCAACAGTTCAATCAGTTCTGGCAGGTCCGCCTTCCCCGTGACCCGAAAGCTGAGCTGTTGATACAGCGGTTGGCGTTCGGAGTCCTGGACCATTTGGATACCTTGCGCGTCAACGTCGGGGTCGGCCAAGTCATACTCGTTGACCCACCCAAGCAGCCAATTCATATAGTCGCTTTGGGCACGTTCGGGGCTACTCGGCAGCGACCGTGACACGTACTCGCCCAATTGCCGATCGGCGTAGGCACCCTGCAGCAGTTGCTCCTGGAGCTTCAGTTGCTCTTCGGTCAGTGCGGCGATCCGGTTGTCACGAAACTGCAGTGCTTTCTGGTAACGGCTGAATCCCCAGTACAGGCCGACAACCAGCAGCAGGCCGAGGACGAGGATGGCGAGGGTTCGTTCACGTTGGGTCATTGCGAGTCCTCCTGATCGTCATCGGTGGCGGCTGCAATCCCTTCGTAGCGAGCATTCCTGACGGCGCCAGGGTCAATGAAGACCGTTTCATCGAGCGTCCAGCGATAGGCATCGCGGGTCTCTTCCTTGTTGGTCCCTTTTCCGATGACCCGATGGTGTTCACTCCGCAGCGACTCTTCCAAACGATCGATGACCGATGATTCAGTCACGAAGCCTTCCAGGGTGATCGTGGGAGTTCCCGCCGTTCCGGTGCGGAGACCGGCGCCGCGACCGGCGCTGGAGGCGTTGACCGAGGTCAGGATCATCTCCTCTGCTGGCGGTATGGCCCCGGCGATTCGCTTCAGTTCGTTCAACCAATTCACATCGCCGTCGAGGAACTGATCGATCGTTTCGGTTCGACTGATGCCTTTCGCCGCCATCTCGACCTGGGGTTTCAGCTCGGCGTTTTCGGCGAGCAGCGATTCGATCTGTTGTGTGCGTTCGGAGAGTTGACTGTAAAGCAGCCAACCGACTAGAACGACAATCGCGACCGGGACACCGACCAGGGCCGCGGTCTTGCGGTGATCGGTGATCTTTTCCAGCCGCTTCCGCGGGTTGAGGAAATCGATCAGGCGGTCAGATTCGGACTCGTCACAAGCCAGCAGGCCCACCAGCGGGGCCAGTCGTCCGACGTGGTCGGGAAGGTTGTTGGAGGCCTGGTCACTGATGTCGACAAGTCCGAAAGGGTCCAAGGTATGGACATCGCTGCCGGTCGCCTCGCCGAGCATGGTGATGTCATCGACGTGCACCGCGTCGCGGCCCCACAAATAGACGCGGCGGGTGACATTGCCAGAGCCGCATGCCAGCAGGCTGCGGCGAAGTTCCCCGGCCAGCGCAGCCGGTCGGGCCGCGGGAGTGTTGGGCAATCGCACCGTCCGGACGTAGATCACCTTGCCGTCGCGCGCGATCACGATCTCGGCGTCGGAGGCGAGCAGGTCGATCAGTACCGTCTCCCCGCTCTCGTCCGCGTTCCGGGAAAGGTAGAGAGCAGCGGCCGTGAGGGGGCGGAGCGCCACGCGTTTCAGCGACAGCCCCGCCTGTTCACAGGACTCCTTGACCGCGTCGAGTTTGGCGGGGCCGATCGCCGCCGCGATCATTTCGATCCCTTCCTCGCTCCGCTTGGTTACCAGAAAGTCGACCGCGGCGTCCCCGGCGGAGGCGAAAGTGCGGATCGCTTGAAACCGCACCATGTCGGGCAATTCGTTGTCGGGAACCGACGGCAGCTTCAACTCCCGCAACTCCGCCTTGCCCCGCCCGATCGCGAGCAAGGTCTCGGTCTTCTCCAATCCCCGATTGGAAACCGCCGACTGCAGCGTCTCCAACACGCGACCCTCCTCAATCGGGATCACGGCGGCATCGGTGACCCGGGTCACCCCGCCGGCGGTCTGCGCGGCGACGAGCCGCAGTTCGGTATCGTCCCAGTCGATTGCTAATCGTTTTGCCATGGTCGGCTCAGTGAAAGAAGAATATCAGTGGAAGAAGAAATTCAGTCATTGGTTCAGTTGGACGTTCGCGGCGGATCGGACGCCGAGGGTTGAAAGATCAAACCCCCGGCCGAGGTGACTCAGGTCGCGCCAGGAGACGATTTTCGGATTCACGGTGGTGGCATCGATGATGACTTCACTTCGGTGCGAGGCGCCGATCGTTTCGTGGTAGCCGATGATTTGTGCCCGAAAGACGTCGCCCCCGGCGGTCACCAGGGGAAGCAGCAATCGCATCTGTTCCAACGTCACCAGCCCCTCCACCAGCGGCCAGGTCTCGAAGCCGCGGTTGGAATCTCCGGTGTCGTCCTGCCGAGCCTGAAGGATCTCCTCGACCGTTTCCTCCTCCAGCGTCGGGATTCCGTAGAGCAACTCCGCCGGGCATTCATTCAGGTTAATCCGACCCGGCAAGACTGCGACGTCCTGAGTCGTCAAAGTATCCATCAACAGCGGCAGATAGCTGGCCATGGAGATCGGATCATCGCCAAACGGCGAGCGGTACGTCGTCGCGTCCTCCCCGTCGCCGACGGTCACTTCAGCGCCGATCACGTCCAGAATTTGAGTGTAGTCCGTCCCGCCGCCGCCGGTCAGATCGAACTCGTCCAGGGCTTCGACCGACCACGGTTGAGAACGCCCCCCGCCCGATCCTTGTTGCGAATCGTCCCCGAAGGGATCAGCTCCTCTCTCTCCCCCGAAGGGATCAGCTCCTCTCTCTGAACCGCGATCAGAACCCTCTCCACCATTGCCTCCGCCATCACCGGAGCCACCTTCGCCGCTTCCGCCAGAACCTTGATCAGGACCTCCGCCAGAATCTCCGCCACCGCCGTTGCCCGACGCCGAATCACCCGCGATCCGATAGGCGACGATGAAGCTGGCGTAGTCCTCATCGCCGAGCGCCTCGAGGAGTTCATCGTAGAGCAGTTCCAGGTCATCCTGGTTGACGTTGACCCGTGGGTGTCCGTCGTCCGACTTGTTGGCTTCTGCCCCATGCACGGTCAGGTAGGCCGCCCAGCCGAGCGCCCCGGACATCTCGACGCCGACGCCAAAACGCTGTTGTTCATCGATGTCGACGACGCCGTTGCGGTTGGCGTCGACCCCGAACAGCAGCGTGGGGGTGACGCCGCGCACCAGGAGCAATTCCTCGACGCTCTGCAGAGGCCCGTTTCTCGGCTCATAGGGGGTCGGCAGGGTGGAGTAATACTCACTTTCGGCGCCAAATGGCCGCGGCTCACTGTCTTCGTCGATCCAATCGAGGATGGCATCGGCGATTTCCTCGCTCATCCCCGGCAAGGTCATCAGCAAGGCGACCGCAAGGTTGTCGGCGCCCATCTCGGTCTCCTCGCCACCGGTCAATGCTGCTGCTGCCATCAAGGCCTCGGAGTTCTCCTCCAGCACCGGCAGTACGTTGACGTTCAGCCGGGCCGATTCGTTCTGCAACCCGAAGCGGATCCCGCCCAAACGGCCAGCCTCGTCGATCCCGGGGGCAAGCACCGTGAAGTTGGAGGGTGATAGCCCATCGGCCCCAGAAGAAACCGTGATTGCCTGGAACAGGTTGGGGTTGTTGTAGACGCCGCCAAGCTCCGTCCGGCCGCTGCGGGGCTGGGCCAAGATCAATCGGACCGTATCGGCACCCGACTCGACATTCACGCGAGCTTGCACGAGGTCCCCGGCGACGTGGGCCGACTCGTCGTAGGCGATCATCAATTCGGTGAAGGAGTAGACCGCCATCGTCGCCACCACGACGACGATCATGACGATCACCAGGAAGAACCCTTTGGGGGGACGCCGCTCGCGATGGTTGTTGTTCAAGCTCATGGCATCACTCCGGTCGAGGTTGCTCCCATCGAGGTCGTCTCGGTCATGTCGATCGGCTGGGCCAGCGGCAGGCGGACGACATGGGCAAAGGAGCGTGTGGGGAGCGACGCAGCGTTGGCCGCTGAAGCGCCGCTGCCGGTGGCCGGGTCGCGCATCGTCAGGGTCACCCGCACCGCCAGCGGCAACCCGCCATAGCTGTCGCTGCTCCATTCGATCTGCCAATTGAAGCCGTCCCAATATTCAAACTCGATCGCGATGATCTCCGGAGCCAAAATCTCTCCGGTTTGGCTCAGCCGAGAAAGCCCGCCGGTCAGTGAGGCGTGGACCGTGGCGGCCCGGTCAAGCGACCGCCGCACCAAGCCTCCAGCCCCGCCGGTTAGCGTCCCGCTGGGATTCGCCCCCAGGTTCTCCAGCGGATCTTCGACACCGCCGATCGCTCCCGATTGCTGGACATGATAGGCGACCGTCTTGATGTCGCTGGGCAAGTCGTTCAGCGCCGCGGTCGACCCGTCGAACAGCACCATGTACTCCTCCAGTCGCGGCAGCCGGCTGACGTCGACCTGGATTTGTTGCTGGTTGCCGATCAACCCCGGTTTTTGAAGCACCGCGACCCCTGCCGAAAGATCCATCGCCGCCGAAGCGTCCGATCCAAGTTCGGAATCATCCGGCGGGGCGGCCTCGTCGCCGGCCGAACCACCACTGCCGCTCTCGCCCCCAGATCCGCCGCCGGCCGATGACAACAACGAGGCGAGGGCGGAGGTGTCGACCGGTTCGGTATACAGCGTCGCCCGCAAGTCGTCTTCAATCATTTGCATCACCGCCGAGGCGAGCTGGACCTGGCGAACTTCCAGATCGCTGGTTTGCATGTCGCGGCCGTAAAACTGCAGCACGCCACCGATCAGCACCATCAGGACGATCGACATCGACAGGGTCAGCAACACCTCCAACAGCGTGAATGCAGCTCGGCGATCGTTCGGGGTTTGCTGCTTTTGTGTCATCAGGGAACCTCCGTCTCCGCCTCCCGGGCCGCCTGCTCCTCGGCTTCCAACTGTTCCAGTCCCAGCATGGGGTCGATCATCCAGCGATCGAGGGTGTAGGTTGCCAACGGGGCGCCGCCGTTGGGATTGACCGCTTCCACCGTGACACGCACGGCGAGCAAACCGTCCAGCGGCGCCGGTTGGACCTCGATGCTGTAGGTGAACTCCGACATCGAGTCGCCATCGAACGACTCCACCGGCGTCGGTGGCACACTTTGCGGTGTGATCGAGCGGTCGAGCAACAGCTCCGACAGCTTCGTTTGGGCGATGATCCGGGCGACCGCCAAGTCACGGGCTTCCCGAGACGCATCGGTCCCGGTACCGGCGATTTGCGCCAGTACCGCCATCGCGCCGCCGAGGATCGCCAAGGCGAGCAGGATCTCCAACAACGAGAAGCCGTGACGTGTCCGCGACGCCACAGGCGGGAACAACGTAGCCACGGGGGATCGCCTGAACCCAATTCGAACCTTCGTGCCTCTTCGTGTCCTTCGTGGTCCACCCACCGCGCCCGGAGTGAACCGCGCCGCGCCGCTGCGCGTTCTGTATGGATTGCTGAGGTCGTGAGTCTCGTCGGCCGGGTCGTTCATGGCTGTACCTCCCCGACGGTAGCGTCGCCGGTGATTCCGCGGAGCTGCACCGAGACGCTGCCCATTGTCGCATGCCGCAGGGTCACCAGGGCGGTGCTGGTCGAACCGTTGGGGTAGAACAAGACCGGGCGGCTCCACCCCTGGGACTGTTCCCCCATCGACTGCTGTTCGACCTCGGCTGCCCGAGCGGCGGAGACGACCGAGACGCCCGCGATCACCACGTCTTCGGGAAGCTCGATCTGTTTAGGTTCCGCCTCTGCCTCCATCGCGGGCGCGGCCACCTCTTGTTTCGCACCGCTCAGCAGTGCCGAGGGCCCGGCAGATCTGTCCATCGACTCGGTCGCGTTACCGATCGAATGATGGGGGCGCACGCGGAACGCACCCTGCTCCAGGGCCCCCTCGAGCACCATCACCTTCCCCTCACGCATCGCCTGCACGCGCAACCGAGTCATCTCAACGCGGAGCTGATCGGCGGCACGGATCAGCCGGCGGTCACCGACCAGCCATCCCACCTGGGGGATCACCACCGCGGCGATCGCCGCGAGCACCGCGAGGGTGAGCAGCAATTCGAGCAGCGTGAAGGCTGGTCGACGAGGCGGGGTGAAGCGGGGGAACATGAGACGCTCGCAGGTGGAAACGATTCCATGGGAACAGCCCGGAACTCTCTCCCAGCTCCGCGGCCCTATGATCCCTCGACCACGATGTCGTCGTCGGTGTTGACTTGACCATCCCGACCGGCGCTACGGATCGCGAACTCGTTTCCATTGACCTCGTAGACGTACTCATTTCCCCAAGCATCGACCGGGATTTCGGTGATGATCGGATCGGTCCATTTGGATTGCTTGGCCGAGTCGCTCGGTCCGTCGCGGAGCGCCTCCAGCGTCTCCGGCAGGCTGTTCATCCGGATTTGGTACCACTGGATATTGTTCTTCAGCCCGTTCAGCTGGGCCTTGGTGGCGTTCGTGTTGGCCTCGGATTGGGCACCCCCAATATTGACCATCACGATGCTCCCGATCACCACCAGGATGGACAGCACCAGCAACAGTTCCAACAGCGTGAAACCGCGGCGGGAGGCGGCACGGCGGGAACCAGGACGACGTCGGGCCATGGGCGTGAGCTGTACTGTACGCATAGTCAACAGATGGGCGGGTAAGGAAGTGGCGGACGGAATTACGGGAGCGCTCGGAACGGGCCGCGGCTCCGCCATTACTAGTATAACCATGCAGCCGGAGGGAAGTTCCGCTGGTCGTTGTGTTGCCGGAAAGTTGTGTTGCCGGAAATTCGTCCCATTGGACCCAATCACCGGGTACGGGGCTCACGCCTCGGCCCACGTCTCCCCAACCGCCACATCGACCCGGAGCGGCACCTCCAGCTCGGCCACCCCGGTCATCGCTTCCCGCACCAGTTCTCCCAGCGCTTCGGCGTCCTCGGGAGCGACTTCGAACAGCAGTTCGTCATGGATCTGCAGCAACAGCTTGGCCCGCAGTCCGCTGTCCGGGAGCCGCTGGTGAACCGCCAGCATGGCGAGCTTGATCAAATCGGCGGCGGAACCCTGGATCGGCATATTGACCGCGATCCGCTCCGCTTCGGTCAAACTCCGCCGCTGGGCCGGGGTGAGGTTTTCAAAGTCACGGACGCCCCGGATTTCGCGTCGGCGGCCGAGCATGGTGGTCACCTGGCCGACACGCCGGCATTCGAGCAGCGTCTGCAGCATGAAGGATTCCACCCCCGGATACCGCTGGAAGTAACGTTCGATGTAGTCCCGGGCTTGGTCCTTGCTGATCCCGAGTGTCTTGGCCAGCCCGAACGGGCTTTGCCCATAGATGATGCCGAAGTTGATCGTCTTGGCCACCCGCCGCATCTCCTTGGTCACGTCCTGCTCAGCCACCCCATGGACTTCGGCGGCGACGCGGGTGTGGATGTCGGCATCGTGGCGGTAGGCTTCGACCAGGGCAGGGTCACGGCTGTAGTGGGCCAGCACCCGCAGTTCGATCTGGGAGTAATCGGCACCGAGCAGCACCCAGCCTGGTTCGCCGGCGGTGAATGCTTGCCGGATCGCCCTCCCCGCTGCGGTTCGGATCGGGATGTTCTGCAGGTTCGGCTCGCTGCTGCTCAGCCGCCCGGTGGCCGCGACGTCTTGGCGAAACGAGGTGTGGATGCGGCCGGTCTTGGGACAGATCAGCGCCGGCAGGGCGTCGATGTAGGTGTTTTTCAGCTTCGTCGCTTGGCGGTACTCCAGCACCTTGGCGGGCAATTCATGGTCGATCGACAACTGCTGCAGTACCCCTGCGTCGGTACTCGCCCCGGTCTTTGTCTTCTTGACCACCGGCAACCCCAGTTCGTGGAACATGACGTCGGCGAGTTGCTTCGGACTGTCGACATTGAAATTCCGCCCCGCCATCTCAACGATTTCCCGGCGGAACGATTCGATCTGCTCGGTGAACTTGACGCTCATCTCACGCAGGTATTCCGCATCGACACGGATCCCGTTGAACTCCATTTCCGCGAGCACCTCGATCAGTGGCACCTCGACCTCCTCGTACAGCCGCTGCAGCCCGGCGTCGGCGAGTTGACTGCGGACCAAGGGGGCGATCCGTAGCGGAACATCGACATCCTCGCAGGCGTAATCGGTAACGGCGTCGATGGGGACCTCGTCCATTCGGAGCTGTTTCGTGCCGCGGCCGATCAGTTCTTTGATCGATGTGGTCGTGTGCCCCAAATAGCGATGGGACAGATCCTCGAGTGTGTGGTTGCGGCCGCCGGGATGGAGCAGGTAATCGGCGACCATGGTGTCGGTGGCAATCCCACCGAGACGCGCCCCGGCGGAGCGGAGCACGACGACGTCGAACTTGAGGTTCTGGCCGATCTTCTCGATCTGTTCCGACTCCATCACCTCGCCGAGGGTGTCGATCACGAGCTGTTCGTCCAGCAGCGGGCTCCCTTCCGGACCGCGGATTGGCAGATAGACCGCCGCCCCTTGGTCCCAAGCGATGGAGACACCGACCAGCTCACTGGCTCGCGGATTGGTGCTGGTGGTTTCGGTGTCGATCGCGATCGCGCTGACGTTCTGAAGCCGCGCGGCGAGTGCTTTCAACTCGCCCTCGGTCGCCACGGTCCGGTAGTCGGTCGTCCACTGCGCCTCGGCAGTCCCGCCGCTTCCATCGTCTAAAATTTCGCGAGCGCGTGTTTTCAAGGTTCGAAAGCCGAACTGATCGAACAATGCTTCGACGCGCTGCGGATCGGCCGCCTCTCTCACACCACGGCTCCAGGGGATCGCCGCGTCGACATCGTGGCGGAGCCGAACCAGTTGCTGACTGAGCAGCGCACGCTCGCGGCCTTCGAGCAGGTTTTGGCGGCGTTTGGCGCCCGAAACGGCGTCGGCATGGTCGAGGACTCCTTCGAGTGTGTCGTACTGGGCGAGCAGTTGGCGGGCAAGTTTTGGCCCGATCAGCGGGATGCCCGGCACATTGTCGACCGGATCCCCGACCAAAGCCTGGTAGTCGACCACTTGGTCTGGACGGACACCCCAGTCGTCCCACAACGCTGCGGCGTCCAGTTCCTGGTCCTTGCGCAGGTTGTACAGCCGGGTCCGCTCGGTAATCAGCTGGCGGCAATCCTTGTCACTGGTGACGATCAGGCACCGCCCCCCGGCGGCCTCGACCCTGTGGGCCACCGTCGCCAACAGGTCGTCCGCTTCAAACCCGGGATGCTCCATGATCCCCACCCCCATCGCGTCGATCGTCTGGCGGACCAACGGGATCTGCTGTCGCAATTCGTCGGGCATCGGCTCGCGGTGGGCCTTGTATTGGTCATACAGCTCGTTGCGAAAGGTCACCTCGCTCTTGTCGAACGCCGCAATCAGGTAGTCGGGCTGTTTGCTCGCGATCAACTCCAGCACATCGCCGGCGAGCCCGTAAACCACCGAAACCGGCAATCCATCACCGCTGGTCATCGGCGGCAGGGCATGGAACAGCTGGTAGATCAACGAGTGCGCATCGATGACCACGACCAACTTGTCCCGTAGATCGGGCATCGGTTCCTCCTCCGTAGGCGCCGGCGGCTCGCGGAGGATTTCAGGCAGCGTTTCCGTGGCAACCCGGGCCGCTTGGCCACGCTCCGAACCCCGGCTGGCGGTCTCGCTCGTGCTGGCGGCGCCTGCCGTGCTGTCGGCGGCCTCGGCCGGGCTGTCGGTGTCGAAGTCGGAAAAGGTGAGCTGCCCTTTGTTCGGACCGGTGCGGCGCCCCTTGGCGGATGGGCGTTGGCCGCGGGATGGTTTCGGCATAGGGGGATGACTGGAGTTCTTGCGTGGGGGACGGGAGCGGGGTTCAAGAGAACCGCCGATGGGCCGACCCGTAAAATCAGGAGAATTGGCCCCGGGATCCACCAATTCTAGACGCTGGACCGTAGAATGCGGGAGTCTTCCGAGTACGCTGGATGACTTCTCACCTCCGTTCGACTCTTTACACCCCCACGTCTGATCATGGTGGCACGCGACGATTCCGTCATCCGAGGCTCGCTGATCGCCTCGCTGATCTTTTTGGTCCTTTCACTCGCGCTCAATGTCTTCCTTTGGCAGTGGGGGGACACTCAGGCGGCGACGGCGTCCAACGCCCAGGAACAGCTCAACTCGACCCAAAACAACCTTCGGGAACTGACCGACCAGGCGACGCTGATGCAGGCGATGCTCGTCTCGGGCACCACGACCGAAGCCCAGTTCGACACTCTCGCCGAGAGCACCGAAGACGACCCGGAGATGGAAGCGATCGTGCAGCAGTATCGGCGGGACATGTCACTGTTCGGTCCGGAGGTCGACGCCCAGAACCAAAACTACGCCAAGTTGGGCGAGTACCTGGTGAATTCGATCCGCTCGCGAAACGACGATTACATCAGTGTGCGAACGGAAGTCGACGACACACGATTGCAGGCCCAAAGCGACGTCGAAAACGCTCGCAGTTTGCAAGAGGCCGCCGAGAAAGCTCGCGATGAGAAGGCGAAGGAACTCGAGGAGCTGTCGGCGACGTTCCTGGAACGACGCCGAGAGATGGACGAGTTTACCGAGGAGGCTCAAGACAAAATGACCGTGATGAGCCAGGACCTCCAGAAATTGCGGGCCGAGAAGTCATCCCTCGAAACCGAGTGCGAGCAGGAAGAACAGCGGCTGTTGGCCACCGTGGAAAATCTCCGCCAAGAAAACTCGCGGCTGCGAGGAGACCAGTTCGAATCCGCTCAGGGGATCGTTTCCTCGGTGGTTCGCGGGGGCAACGTGGTAATGCTCAATTTGGGCCGCAACGATCAGCTCCGTCCCGGGGTCACCTTCGGCGTGATCGATGGCGACGAAACACGGATCCAGGACGCCGACGTGAAGGCGACGATCCAGGTCACGCGAGTGATTGGGCCACGGGTCTCCGAAGCCCGTGTGGTTGCCCGCCCCGAAGTTCGTCACCCGATCATCGCCGGTGATAAGATCTATTCGCCGTTCTGGGCCCCCGGCCGAACGGTCAAGATCGCCCTCGCCGGCGACATCGATATCGATGGCGACGGGAAAGGTGACAACGACGCGATCAGGGGGATGATTCAAGCAACTGGGGCCGAAGTCGTCGCGGAAGTCTCCAGCGAAGGGGTGGAGGGAACGCTCGACGCCAGCGTTCGCTTCATGGTCGTCGGCGACGACCCGAAAGAAACTCCCGATGAGCCGCTCGATGAGGATGCGGTTCGGCAGATCGAGCTGAAGGGTCGATTCGAATCAGAAGCGAAAGCACTTGGGATCACGGTGATTCCAGCATGGAAACTCGAAGCCTACATGAAGACGATCGACGGCACGTTGACCACCCCCCTCGGTTCCGCGGTGCGGGGGAGCGACTTCGATCCGGAGCCCAACCCTCAGGCGACACAGCAGCTCCCCTCGGGCGATCTCCCAGAAACCTACCGGCGGCAGACCGAAGGGATGCAGCGCGGCAATGAGATCCTGCGTCCCTGAGATGCAGCTGATGACCGTTTCTGAACTGTTCGAACGAATGCGGCTGGCCGCGGCGGTCGATCCCGACCAGCCGCCCGACAGTGAAGCGCTGATCGGCTTCTTCCAAACCTTTCGTCCCGACGGACGGGGCCTCGAAGGTCTCTTCGACGACCTGCCACCGGGACGGGAACTGCAGCGGCGGCTCGACCAGTTGTTCGCCGTTGCCGGTGACGACCGGCGGCGTCCCCAAGGCGGCCGTGACGCCTACTTCCTCGTCCGCAGCCCGCAGCCGATCGATCCCCAGACGGTTGAGGCCCTCGCCCTACAGTGGCTGGCGAATGTGCGGGATTTCGCGATCCACCTCGGCGATCAACCAGTGGCTGAAACACTCTCTCCCCTCCCGAGCGTTCGCGTGCTGGAAGGGATTCCTCCCAAGCACCCCAAGCAGGAGGAGGAGAAAACGCCGCTTTTGGTCGCCTTCCAGAAATCGGTGCCTCAACTCACCGCACGGATCGAGCCGAAGTGCCCCTACGCGGAACTGCTGCGGCAGGCCTACTACTTCATTAGCTGCGACCCGATGCTAAGAGACTATCTGATGTGGCCGCTGTACGCCGACGCCGTCGAAACCCCCGATCCCCACGCACCCTATTACCAACTTTGGAAGCACGGGATCAAGTATCGAATCTTTCAGCCCGCCCAAATCGACTTCTACATGCCGCGAGTGTTGTAAGCAATGAGCGGGAAAAAAGTGTCCGGTACCTTTTGTGCAAAGCACCCGGAGGGCGAGTCCCTCGCAAAAGGTACCGGACACTATGGCTTCCAAGGCCCCGGGTTCTCAAACAGGTCGCGCTTGATCAACCCAGACTTGGACGTTCCGCCGTTCCAGAGATCCCACTGGGGCTCGGCCACCCGGTCGAAGTGTTCATGCATCCGCTGCGCCAGCTCGTCCCGTCTCTCCGCCAGTTCTGGCCGATCGATGAGGTTCTCCAGTTCCTGGGGGTCGGCCGCGAGATCATAAAGTTCGTTCGGGGGCTGGCGAAACCTTTCGATATATTTCCAGCGCTCCGTACGGATCGCGCGAACATTCTCGAACTCAAAGAACACCGTCTCGTCCCAGCCTTCCAGTTCGTTTCCTTCCAGGGCCGCGGCAAAGCTCTGCCCCGGCAATGCGGGCGGGTCCTCCGTCGTCCGCGCCATGCCGAGGTGCTCCAGCATCGTCGGCAAGAAGTCGACGTTGCTGATCAACGAGTCCACACGCTGGCCACCGGTGATACGACTCGGTTGTCGAAAAATCATCGGGATATGCATGGTCCAGTCGTAGGCGGTCAGGGGCCGCGTGTGGTCCCCCATTCCCCAGAATCCGCTGTGCCCACCGGCAAGGCCCTGATCCGCGGTGAACACCACCAGCGTCTCCTCGTCCAAGCCGAGTTCTTGCAGCGCATCGACAACGCGGCCGACGCCGTCATCCACGGCGCTGACCTCCGCGGCGTACTTGCGGATCACCTCCAAATCGCCCACCCAATCGCCGTAGTTGTGGTTCCAGGGGTGCGGCGGGATTCGCGGAAAACTCTCCAGCGATGACTCGGCGTAGCGCTCCGCGTGCCGGTTGCGAATCGGCTCCCGCATGGAACCACCCAAGCCGTAGGGACCGTTGTAGGCGAGAAACAAGAAGAACGGGCGGTCGCGGTTCGCCTCGATGAACTCGATACCACGGTCCGTCCAGTATTCGGTCAGATACGATGGCTCCTCACGAATTTCCCCCTCTTCAATGACCTCCTGGTTGTAAAAGCCTCGGCTGCTGCCATGAGGCTTCGTCGTCCAAAAGGTGAATCCTTCCTGGGGATGAAGGTTGTCACCCAGATGCCATTTGCCCGAAAGCCCGCAGACGTAGCCCGCGTCGGCCAGTAGCGAGGGGAGCGTGTCGAACTCGTCCAACGTGTTGTAGGCGTCTGGACCAATCTGGGCCTTGCCGGCGCCCAAGTAGCGGTGCACCCCGTGCTGGCATGGCATCAGGCCGGTCAGAAACGACGCCCGGGTGGGCGAGCAGACGGCATTGTTGGAATAGCAACGCGTGAACAGCGTCCCCTCAGCGGCCAGATTGTCGATGTTGGGCGTCTGGATGTCTCGATTGCCATAACAGCCCAGCGACCATGGGCCGTGATTGTCCGTCATGATCAAGACCACGTTGGGTGGCTCCGCGTGGCTGACTCGCGGTCCCGCTAAGCCAAAAACGAAGGCCAACCCCAGACAGCAGACCAAGAAAAAGGGGTCAGAACTCTTTTTTGTG
>CAYWXT010000042.1:0-2283 GCA_964462125.1 uncultured Pirellulaceae bacterium
AACCGGCCGCTTCCAGCTGGACTTGCGGACGTGAGGCAGCGTTCTGGTCCGAGGGCCGGCGGCGGCGCTCGTCCGGGAGGCGGCGCAGCCGCTGGTCGAACTGGGCCACGACGAGTGTCATCGCGACCGAACGCGAGAGACCCTTCCACTGGACCGCTGGCCACAGGTCATGGGGCAGCGAATCGGTCACCAAGTGTCGTCCGGCCGCGATCGACAGCGCCTCGGTTGGCGTGGTCACGTCAGGCCACGCGATCTCGACCGGATCGGTGTCCCTTGGCAAATCGAGTCGTCGCAACGAGCTGGCCGTACGGTCGACGCGATCGCGGCGGCCGAGCAACACGACGCCGCGCAGGGGGAAGATTTCACCGCCACGCTCGGCGGCGATGATTCGAAGCACATCGAAGACTGTGGGACCGACCTGGCCCAGGTTCAGTGGAGCGGAGGGATCGATGTCTCGATCGATCCAAACGTTCAGTCCTGCGTTCGCGGCGATCTCATCGACCGCGCCGCGCAGCGATTGGCCTTCGATCACCGTCACCATCGGCGCCCGGAGCCGTTTGACGATTGGGGCGTCGGCGGCAAGGTCCTCGCTGGCGGCGAATTGGCGTTGCGTGAGGATCGGGACCACGGTGAGAACGGCAAGCAGGGCAATCCGATTCATATTGTCGCAATGCCAATGGAGGGGGGAATCGCGTGTTTCTTGACCGAACTCGCAGCGACTTCGGGGGGTGGCTCGGAACTCTCGGTGCAAGTTCCGCTTTGCGGTGGTGCCGCGACGGGAGAGCCTTGCGGCTGGGGTCCCAGCACGCACCGCCGGACGTTCCTATTTTACCTTGTCATCGTCGCCGGGCTCAGTTGCTTGTTGGTCGGCACGGCCGCAACTAGACTCGATCCGTTGGCCCAGTGAATCCGGCCCAGTGAATCCGGCCCAGTGAATCCTTGCCCGGTGATTCCTTGCCCGAGGCTTCGCGGCGCGTAGGATGCACACAGTTTGGATGCCCGCAGACGACCGAATCATCACGCAGCCCATGACATCTTGGCGGAAATCACGGTGAGTACCCCCCTTGTTAGGACGACTCGGTTGGCCGCGGCATTCCGCCGCTACCTGTCGACCGCTGATTCGCCCCGCTTCGCGTCCGAGGTCGACGAGTACTACAGCGGCCAAACGCTCTGCACGCTGCTTCGCCATGGGGACGTGGAGCATCGGCGAGCGGCGGCTTTGGCGCTGGGGATGTTGGGGGAGGGGGATTTGATCGAGTCGGTAGGTCGGGCGCTCGCGGACGAGGACCGCGGGGTGCGTCTAGCTGTCGACGATTCGTTTCGGGCGTTGTTGGTCCGCTCGGCCGCGCCGACGCATCTGCAAAAGCTGTTGCAGGTGATGCACTTGAACGACGGCGGAGAGTTTGGCGCGGCATTGGCCCCAGCGATGATTCTGGTCGATCAGGCTCCACGATATGCGGAAGCCCACCATCAGCTGGCGATATGTTGGCTTGGCTTGGAGAACGACGTCCAGTCCGAAGCGGCCTACCGGGCCTGCCTGTGGCACTGCCGGTTTCACTACCTGGCGTGGCAGGGGCTCGCACGTTGCCGTTTGATGCTCGGCAATCAGCAGGGTGCGATAAGGGCGTTGGAGCGCTGTTTGGACATTTGCCCCGACATGGAATCGGCGCGGGTGCAGCTACGCGCGATCCGCCGCTACCGCTGGGGATCTGACGTATAACGACGGCGGGACAACGTGTCAGAGACTGTGGAAAGTCAAAGTTACAGCGAGCCGTTGGTCGGCACGATCGCGATCGTCTTGGCGATCATTTCCATCGCCATCGCGTTCGGGCCTTGGTCAGGCCCCTATCAGCTGCCGTCGGTGGCAGCGGTTCGTCGGCGGTTCGGCACGCGTGCCGCCCGTCTGGTCTGGTTCATGGTCGCCCTGGCGTCGTTCACCAGCGGCCTGGCCATTCTGACCGGTGTGCGGCCCTCCTACGCCAACCCCGGCAACTCACCTGCGGATCCTAGCGACCAGACGGAGATCAGGGAGTAGTTCAGACGCGTTGGCGCCGGAGAACGTCCCGGCATTGCCACGATCCGGCCCGGCGGGACGGATGTACGTCCGTTTCGCCGAAACGGATGTTGCAGCGGGAGAACGCCAAGCGGTGCCAGGACGCGTTGGCGGCGGAGAACGTCCAGGCGTCGCCACGATCCGGCCCGGCGGGACGGATGTACGTCCGTTTCGCCGAAACGGATGTTGCAGCGGGAGAACGCCAAGCGGTGCCAGGACGCGTTGGCGGC
>CAYWXT010000042.1:2383-29297 GCA_964462125.1 uncultured Pirellulaceae bacterium
GGCCCGGCGGGACGGATGTACGTCCGTTTCGCCGAAACGGATGTTGCAGCGGGAGGACGCCAAGCGATGCCAGGACGCGTTGGCGCCGGAGAACGTCCCGGCGTCGCCACGATCCGGTCCGGCGGGACGGATGTACTTCGAAACGGATGTTGCAGCGGCCTCGGCTCAGGAGCCGGGATTGGCGTCCTGAATCGCCTCGTCCATGACTTCCACCGCTGCCTCGGTGTAACGCTCGTGCTTGTTCCAGAAGTGGTTCATCGCCGACTCATCGGCGAAGAAGAACATCCGCTGGTGGACCGGATCCTTCAGTCCCCACTCGCGTTTTCCTCGGACGATGCGGCGTTCCTCGAAGAACCGCACCACGTCGATCTCGTTCATCACCGGGGTGTAGGGGATGGGATCGTCGAGAAATGTCTGCATCTTCTCCGCCGATCCAAACAGGTAGAGCATGCCCAGGTGGATCACCCCGAAGTCGGGATTTCCTTCCACCCAGCGGTCCTCCTCAATCACGCTGACGGGACAGAACCCTTGAATGGCCAACTCCGGTACTTCCGATTCCCGTTTTTGCGGTTCGAATCGGGGCGCGTCGTCGTTGGGGAGTTCTGCGGCGGGCGCCGCTGGGCCGGGCAGATCCCGCTCTTGGCTCCCGGAGGATGCCAGCTGGTTCGTCGCCTGTCCAGGCTTGCCAGCTGGCAGGACGAACTCATTGGTTCGTTGCTGGGGCATTCCGGCGGTCGCCTCCGGTGACGCCAAGCCAGCGTGAGGTTGCGGTTCGGCGGGTTGTGGCTGCGGTGCCGCGTCGGCGTTGCCGCTGGTCGCTGGGGCCGCGGTTTGGTTCGCGACCCGTTCCGAATCTGGTTCGTTGGTCGCGGGCGTGGTACCGGCGGCATCGAGCATCGCGACGTAGCTGCTGGGGTCTTGAGGGCTGACCGAGTGGGAGAGCGTTTCGCCCTGGACGGTCACGATCACGTCGGTCGGGAATTTCTGGACAGAAAACATCTCCGTCAGCTTCGGATTCTCCTCGGCGTGTACCTTGACCGGAACGACGTGTTGCTGGACCGATTCGTGGACTTGCCGCGATTGAAACGCCCCCGCTTCGAGTTTCTCGCACCAGGAGCAATTGTCGGTGTAGAAGTGAAGCAGGAGCTGCTTGCCTTCCGCTTCGGCCTCGGCGTGGGCGGTGCGGAGGTTGTCGCGCCAGGCGATCTCGGCGTGGGCGGAGGAGGCGACCAGGGCGAAGGTCGAAACGGTCATCAGAAAGAGGGGGGCTGCCGTGCGCATCAGGCCTGTCCTGGGGGTCGGTTGGCGGTCATCGTCGCGGCGGTGCGGTCTCCTCGTCCATGTGCGAGGGAGGGAAGGCGGCACCGGTTCCATCGATGATTTCGGATTTACCGACTTTGCGGCTTGAGACGAAACGGCAGATTGCGGTGACTTTATTGCCCGCGGTGCCGGGATCACTCGAATCGCTTGAACGCCAGGCAAGCGTTTTGCCCCCCGAAACCGCTGGAATTGCTGACGGCGACCCGGACGTTCCTTTCACGCGCTGCACCGGGGGTGTAATCGAGGGGACAGCTTGGATCGGGCTTTTCGTAGTTCGCCGTTGGCGGGACCACGCCGTCGCGAATCGCCAGCACGGAGTAGACCGCTTCGATCCCCCCGGCCGCTCCCAGGCAGTGCCCGGTGACGCCTTTGGTCGAAGAGATCGCGATCGACCGAGCGTGGTCGCCGAAGACGGTTTGGATCGCCTCGCTCTCCAGCGTGTCATTGGAGGGGGTGGAGGTTCCATGGGCGTTGATATGATCGACCTCGCTGGCCTCCAGACGCGCGTCGGCCAAGGTCGATCGGATCGCCCGCGCGAGCCCTTCACCCCCGGGTGGCGGGAGGGTGATGTGATGGGCATCGGCGGAGAGGCCGTAGCCGATCAGCTCAGCATAGATCTTTGCTCCCCGGCTGCGGGCGTGCTCATATTCTTCCAGCACCAACAGTCCACAGCCTTCGCCCATCACGAATCCGTCCCGATCGGCGTCGAATGGCCGCGAGGCGAGTTCCGGGGCATTGTTGCGGCGGCTGAGGGCTCGCAACTTGGCGAACGAGGCGATCGACATGGGACAGATCGCTGCTTCGGCGCCGCCGGCGAGCATCATCGTGGCATCGCCTCGGTGGATGTACATGGCCGCCTCGCCCAATGCGTGCGTCCCACTGGCGCACGCGGTCGCCGGGGCCACGTTGGGACCTTTCAATTCATGCCGAATGGCGACGAAGCCGGCTGCCATGTTGGGGATCGCATAGGGCAACGTATGGGGCAGAACCTTGGCCGCGCCCCGATCCCGCAGCGTCAGGGCACACTGCTCGATCTCCCCCAGCCCGCCGATCGCGACGCCGATGATGCAGCCACAGACGTCGCCGTGACGATCGGATTCGAAACCGGCATCCCCGAGCGCCTCTTGGCCCGCAGCGCTGGCGAACTGGACGAACCGCGAGGTTTGCCGTTCGGTCTTTGCCCCCAGCAAGTCGGTCGCGTCGAAATCGGGGACCTCCCCGGCGATGGAGACCGGCAGCTCGCTGGTGTCAAAGCGGGTGATTTTGCGGATCGGCGAATGCCCCGAAAGTGCCGCCTGCCACGCCGAGGTGACGTCGCTCCCGGTCGGCGCCACCATTCCCAACCCCGTCACCACAACCCTGCGCATCGAAATCCCCCTGGCCACCGGTACGAAACGCTTGAAGTTTAGGCATTTCCGCCGGCCTGGCTAAGGGGGGAATCGGCGGGCTCACCCGCGCCAGAGGGTGATGATTGTCGCTTCGCGAGCGTCGTTCGCGTTTTCTGACAGAGCCTAGCCGATGGTCTCTTCTTCGATGGTCATCAGATCGGCATTGGCCAAATCGTCCAGCTTGCCCCCCTGGGTCAACCTTTCGACGACGAGGCTGGTGATCGCGACGGTTCAACATTGCCCGAGCGTGCAAGAATTTGGTAACCGATGAGACAATCGTTGTCTCGGAATTGAGTTTTGCTCGGAATTGACACCGCCACCGGAACCGCGTTGATGCATTTGGAGGACCCGCACGACTGCGTGAGGCCCCGCGATGACCAAGTTTGAATGGTTGGCGGTGTTGGTCGTCGCCGTGGTCTTTGGCGGCCTACTCGTCGGCTTCGACCGCGCCCGGCTGGCGCGCCACGAGGAGGTGACCGACGAGCCAACCTCGGCGGTGACCTCCTACAGTTTGGCCGACCCATTCGAATCTTTTTCCGGGGGTGAACTGGTTGCCGCGCCGGGACGGATCGAAGGGCAAACCGAGACGGCTGAATTGCGAGCCAGGCTGGCCGAGTCGATCATCGAGGTCACGGTCAGCGAAGGAGACTGGGTCGCCAAAGGGGCGCCCCTGGTTCGACTTGACCGTGCCCCGTACCAGGCGGAACGCAACCTCGCCCAAGCCGAACTCCGCCGCGCCGAGTCCCGGCTGCAACGACTGGTCAACGGCGCCCGGTCGAGCGAACTCGATGAACTGCGGGGGCGGCAAGCGGCGGCGCTCGCCGAGTTTGAAGGGGCGGAAAAGGCCTACGCGCGGGTGGTGCGGTTGGACCAGGGGCAAGCGGCCAGTGGCCAGACGGTTGACGAGCATGCCACCCGGTTGAGGTTCGCGGCCGCGCAGCTGGAGGTCGCCCAGGCTCGCCTGGCGACGCTCGAGGCGCCGCCGCGCGAGGAAGACCTGGAAGCCGCCGGTGCTCAAGTCGCTGCCGCCCAATCCCGACTCGAGCTCGCCGAGGTACGTCTGGGGCAAACCGAGTTGGTCGCTCCGGCGGCGGGACACGTCCTGGAGGTCAATGGCCGGCTGGGTGAAGTGACGCGGCCCGATCAACGCGAGCCGCTGATCCGGTTCGCCGACACCTCCCGGTTGCGGGTTCGCGCCGAAGTGGATGAATACGATGCGATGCGGGTCGCCGCCGGCCAAAATGCCGTGATCCGAACCGACAGCCTCCCCGGCCGCTCCTTGTACGGTAGCGTCGTTCGAATTGGCCCCCGGGTCCACCGCAAGCGACTGTTCGAGGACCGCCCCGGTGAACGACTCGACTCCTACCTCCGCGATGTCTGGATCGAATTCGACACGACACCTGAGCTGCCCGTCGGGCTCCCCGTCGATGTCTTCGTCGCCGTGACGGAGTGAGTGGGCAGCGGGTAGTTGGCAGTGAGTGGTGGGGAGGTGGGTAGCGCGTCGCGACGTTTTCGAAGGTTCCAAGCGGCGTGTTGCTTAACTTAGAGTGCCGCGAGATTTTTTCGTTTTTCCGCGATCAGCTTCAGCAGCGCGCGTTGGGGTTTGACGAACTTTTCCAAACCTTCGCGCATCAGCGTTTGGTGCATCGCTGCCACATCGACCTGCTCGTCGAGTTCCTGCTGGACCGCCGCCGAGGGCATCACATCGACCTGTCGGGTGAACTGCCGACCACTTTCCGCCACCGCTTGGTTGGTTTCCGGCGGGTTGGTTTGAATGTCACTTCCGGCCAGCGCTTCGACGTATTTCCATGGTGGATCGTTGGGGTTCTTCGTCCCGGTGCTGGCGAAGATGATCTCTTGTTCGAGGTCTAACCCTTTGTCGGCCCAGAATTCCTGGTTCTCCCGCCACACTCGCTTGGCGTTGACAATCCCCATCATCCCTTGGGCCTGGTCCGACAGCTGTGGCAGGTGCTGCTGTGTGTAAACGTCGATGCGGGAGATGAAGATGCTGTAAACACTCTTGAATCCGCTCAAATCGTCCCGTCGCTGGGCTCCTCGCCAGATCGCTTCGCGCGCCTGTCGGTATTGATCGGTCGTGAAAATCAGGGTGACGTTCAGCGTGATTCCGGCCGCGGCCATCGGCTCGAGCGCCGCCAGTCCCGCGTCGGTGGCCGGGACCTTGATCATCCGATTGCGGTGGCCGTGGGACCAGCGTTTGCCAAGTTCAATGTACTGGGCCGTGACGTGGTCGTTGGCAAGGTCGAGTTGGGCATCTTCCAACAGGGGGTCCAGTTCAAAGCTGACCCAACCGGCATTTCCTGCCGTCTGCTCGTGTGTGGAACGCAGTTTCCCTTGGGCATCGCGTACGAGACGATCGGTCAATTCCCAGGCGATCGACTCGTCCTCTCGTCCCTCGGCGATCCAGCGTTCGATCTGCTGGTCGAACCCGCCCCGCTCGACGATACCCGCAATGATCGCCGGATTGCTCGTCGCGCCGACGGCACCGAACTCCAGGTTCCGGTCGACCTCCGGCGGATCGACCGAATCGAGATACAACTTGGTCCCCGATTCGATCAGGGATCGGAGTGCTGCAGACATGAAAATCCTCGTTGGCTTGGGCCCGATAGCGTCCTCTACGTTTCCTGGCAGAGCCTTAGGATAACGAGTTTCGCTGTTCTTGTCGGTGGTAGCGACCGCGTGTCGGCTGCCTCCTGTCAGCTTCGTGCAAAGCCCCTATCCGCCCTGGTTTCCCCGAGTCAACCGATCGTCACCACGAACGCTGTGGATTGGGCTTCTCTGGGGGGTGGGGAGCGGGATTGAAGTAGACCGATTTTGTCCCTGGGGTTAACTTAGTCACTTCCAGGTTGCCATTGTCGCAGTCGTCCCGTTCGCCAGGATCGACGTCCCCATTCGCATGACATCACCCTTCTTAGAGCGACGCGGTCCGTGGGGGATCCCTTACGCGCTGCTGATCTTGGTCGTCTTTTTCTTTCTGCTTCCGAGCGCGTTCCAATCGGCTCGGTTGAGTTTGAACGAGAAGGAGAACGACGTCAAAGACTGGTTGCCGAGTGACTTTCCCGAGACGGTCGAGCTGGAGTGGTTCGGCGATCATTTCGCGGGGGAGAGTTTCGTTTTGGCAACCTGGCCGGGCTGCAATCGCGAGGATCAGCGGCTGACGTTGTTGGAGCGGAAGTTACGGCACGAGTCGGAAGGCTATGACCCCTCGACGCACCGCCCCGATGAGGTGGCGGCGGTGTACGCGAGGGCCCGTGAATTGGGCGGGGAGCTTCAGTTGTTGGATCCCGGCGATGGGCTCTACGATTGGGGGGGGCGTCGCGAGAAATGGTTGGTCACGCCTCAGGACCGTTGGTATTTCATCACGCCCGACGGAAGGCTTTACCGCTGGGACGAGCCGGTCAATGGGCCGATGGCGGCTTGGCGGGCGATGCAGCGGGCGGCGGGCCAGTACGAACTGCGTGGCCAGTTCGTCACGGCGTTTCAGGTTCCCGGCGACGAGGAGTCGACGAATCCATTTCACAACGACCCTTCGCTGCTGTGTGCGCCGCTGTTTCAGACGGTCCAGACGGGCGAGTCGATCCTGGAGGAGCTTGCCCGCGAGGGTGGCTCGCTGTGGCCGGTCGATCTGACCGACGAGGCGGAGCGGGAGGAGGTCGCTCGCCGCCGGGCGATGGACCGGCTGACCGGCACCCTCTTTGCCCCCCCGGTTCCGCCCGATTTTGATTGGTCCGCCTCGTCGTTTCGCGCCCAGATTCCTCAGGACCAGTGGGAGGAGTTGCCCGAGCGGTTCGATTCGTTCGTCGACTACACCGTCACCGAGTGGATCGAGGAGCACTACGACGGCGACCGTGATCGATTTCTTCAGGCCAAGACGCAAGCCCAGACCGACGCGTGGTATCACATCTTTGACGCGTTGGACATCGAACCGCCGCCGCGTCAAACCTGTGTTTTGGTAACGCTCACAAAGTTGGCCCAAGACAACCTCACCTACGCGATCGGGCGTGGTGTGATGGGGAGCGCCCGCGGTCGGCTGCTGGAGTTGGCCGAAGAGTCGGGTCTCCGCGCGGCGCCACCTCCCTCGGTCGCCCCGCCGCCGTTCAATCAGGTCGATCCCGACTCGCTCGCCTCGAGTGATGCCGGCGGGAACGATGACAGCGAGCTTTCCAAGACGGCCCCGTTGCGGATGGGCGGACCGCCGGTGGACAACGTCGCGATCGACGAAGAAGGGACGGTGACGTTGGTCCGCTTGGTCGGCTACAGCGTGGCGGTTGGACTGCTGCTTTCGTATCTCTGTTTCCGCAGCATCAAGCTGACGGTGATGGTGTTCATCGTCGGCGGTTCCGCGGCGATGTTGAGCATGGCGATCGTCGGATGGACCGGCGGCCGCGTCGACGCAATCTTGATGAGCATGCCCTCGCTGGTCTATGTCCTCGGACTCTCCGGGGCGGTTCACGTCGTCAACTATTACCGCGACGAGGTCCGCTTACGCGGCCGGCCTGGGGCGGCCGGACGTGCCCTGCGCCATGCCGTGGTCCCCTGCACCCTCGCTGCGGTGACCACGGCGATCGGGTTGATTTCGCTCTTCACCAGCAACCTGGCGCCGATCAGCAACTTCGGGCTGTACGCCGCGGTCGGGGTGATCGCGACCCTGGCGATTCTGTTCTCCTATCTCCCAGCGGCCTTGCACATTTTCCCACCCTCGATGCCGAAGGATGCCGCGGAACGGGACGCTTCTAAGTCCACTGAGGTAACATCGGGCGGAGAGGCGGGGTCGGACACGACGCAGGGAGCGGCGGATGTGATTCGCAGCAGTTCACTGGCGAATCACTGGGCCGGCATCGGTCGGTGGGTCACTCGCCATCACGGGCTGGTCACCGTAACCTGCCTCGTCGCGTTGGTCGGCGTCGCGCTCGGTCTGCAAAAGATCCAGACGACGGTTCAGTTGCTGAAGCTGTTCGACTCCAGTGCCCGCATCATTCGCGACTACACTTGGTTGGAGGAAAACTTCGGCAAGCTGGTCCCGATGGAGTTGGTCGTTCGCGTTCCCCCGGAGATGCAGGCAGAACAGCGGGAGGCATCGGCGTCGGGGGAGGATCGGGTGGACCCGCCGGAGACGCGCAGCGACCGCGCCGCGCCAGGGCGTCGGTTGACGATATTGCAACGAGCCGAATTGGCGGCGCGGGTCCGAACCGCGGTGGAGCGGACGTTGGGGGAGGGGGGAAAGGGGATCGTCGGCAGGGCGATGAGTGCCGACACGTTCCTGCCGCCGTTGCCGGAACCGACCAACCGCTACTCGCCCACGCGGGCACACTTCAACCGCGAACTGCTGGCCTCGGCGGACCTGCTCCGCGACAACGACTACCTGCGTGTGGAGCGGCGTGGTCCGTATGCCGAGAGTGAATTGTGGCGGATCAGCCTTCGGGTCGCTGCCCTCTCGGACGTCGACTATGGTCGCTTCATCGCGACGCTTCGCGATGTGGTCGAGCCGGTGCTGCGCGCTTACGACACACGCGGCGCGTTGCTCGAGCGTCTGGCCGAAGGCGACCAAGGGGAAGCGGAACTCTCCGGTGGGGCATCCCGCCCGAGTGTCTTGCTGATGGGCAGCTCGAGGCCGAAGTCGCTCAGCGAGGCCCAGTTACTGCGGGACGATGGCGAGACGATCGATCCCAACGCCGTGTTTCTCGCCACCTTGGAGGAACTTCTCAACGGCGAGCCGATGCGAACTCCAGACTGGGTTCCCGCACCGCCGGCGGATCAGGCAGCGGAGTTGGTGGCCGATGAGCGATGGGAGGCCCAGCTGCAAAGGTACGACGTGGTGATCTGGCTCGGCGGCGAAGGCTTGCAGCCGGACGATTTCGCCCCTGCCAAGCAATTTATCGATGCCCAGGCGTTCCTGCATCGCGGGGTGAGTCGGGTGCTGGTCGAGGAAGGCGTCCCGGACGTGCGGGGCGCCGGCCCGTTGCAGGCGATCTACACCGGCGTGGTGCCGGTGGTCTACAAGTCACAACGAACGCTGTTGACCAGCCTCACCAAGTCGATTGGCTTGGCGTTCGTCCTGATCGCCGTGGTCATGGTTGTCCTGCTCAATCCCGGCCAGTTCCCGGGCCGTTGGTTCAAGCCGCGAAATCTCGCCATCGGGCTGGCCGCCGGGGCGGTGTCGATGATCCCGAATATGTTTCCGGTGCTGATTGTCTTCGGCAGCATGGGACACGCCGGGATCCTGGTGGGCATCGGGACGATGATGACCGCGTCGGTCGCCATGGGGGTCGCCGTCGATGACACGATCCATTTTTTGTCCTGGTTCCGCACATATCTTGATCAAGGCAAGAGCCGGGTGGAGGCGGTGATCGAAACGTATCGTCGTGTCGGTCCCGCCATGACCCAGACGACCATCGTGGGGGGCCTCGGGTTGTTTGTCTTCGCCCTCTCCACCTTCGTGCCGACCCAGCAGTTCGGCACGCTGATGCTGATCATGCTTGCCACCGCCCTGGTCGGTGACCTCATCTTCCTTCCAGCGCTGCTGGCCGGACCGTTGGGGCGATGTTTCCAACCCCGTGAACAACCCGCGCCGCCACCGTTCGGAGATGCCGCCGAACCAGCGAAAGAGGAAGGCGGAGAAACGGAGTCGATGGAAGAGGAGCCCGAGGTCGCCGAGGCGTCTCCGCAGAGCCCGATGGTAAAGCTGCATCTCCCCGACCGCCGCAAGGATCCGCCCCACCGGCTCCGGCGATAACCCAGCGTCTTAGCAATGAGCGGGCGGCGTGGGACTGCGAGCGGGGTAATCGGCGGCTAGAATGCGGATGATCCCTTGCGGCCGTTCTCCGCTCCTCCCACGAGATTCCTCCTCCCAGGACGTCACTGATGCGACAAGCATGCCCGTTGGTCGTCGCCATCTGCCTGATTGCGACACCCCTTCTGGTCGCCCCAAGGTCATTTGCCGACGACCACACGCTGCACACTTTCGAGCAACGACAGTTGTCCGACACGTACTACTCCGAGGGCGCCGCTGCCGGTGATATCGACGGCGATGGGCATGTCGATGTCGTTTATGGGCCCTATTGGTTCGCCGGTCCATCGTTCACCGAAAAGCACGAGATCTATCCGCCGGTTGCACAAGATCGCAACGGGTATGCCGACCACTTTTTTGCCTGGACGCATGACTTTCAGGGGAACGGTCGGCTGGATGTCCTGGTGGTCGGGTTTCCGGGAACCCCGGCGTATGTCTATGAAAATCCTGGGTCGGAGGGTCTCGGCGAACACTGGACCAAGCATGAGGTCTTCGATTGGGTGTCCAACGAGTCACCTCAATTCGTCGACGTCAGCGGGGACGGGCAGCCGGAGTTGGTTTGCACCCGCGACGGATTTTTCGGGTTCGCGACGGTCGATTGGGATGAACCTCTTTCGACGTGGGAGTTTCACCCGATTTCCGAGCCGGTTGCCGCCAAGCGGTTCGGTCACGGCTTGGGCGCCGGTGACATCAACGGCAATGGGCGGGTGGACCTGCTGCATGCCAACGGCTGGTTCGAGCACCCGGAAAGCGACGCGTTGACCTCGCGTTGGGTCTCCCACGATGTCTCCTTCAGCAATGCCTACGGCGGCGCGGAGATGCTCGTCTACGATGTCGACGGCGACGGGCTCAACGACGTGATCACCAGCGAAGCGGCGCACGATTTCGGCTTGAGTTGGTACGAGCAGGTCCGCGATGGCGATGAGATCTCATTTCGGCAGCAGGTGATTCTGGGCGATCAACGAGCGGACAATCCCTACGGGGTCTTGTTCAGCGAACTGCACTCGGTCGCCTTGGCCGACATCGACGGCGACGGGCTCAAGGACATCGTGACAGGCAAGACTTATTATTCCCATCACCAACAGAGCCCGATGTGGGACGCCGGGGCGGTGGTCTACTGGTTTCGCTTGACCCACACCGACGACGGCGTGCGGTGGGTTCCCTACCAGGCGGACGGCGAGGCCGGCATTGGACGGCAGATCGTCGTTGCAGATGTCAACGACGACGAAATGCCTGACATCGTGGTGGGTGGAATGAAGGGAGCCCACGTGTTGATTCACCAGACCGAGATCGTCGACCGGGACGCCTGGCAGGCGGCGCAACCGAAGCGCTACGAGGCCCCCGAGCCGGAGAGTGTTGATGGGGCCGAGGCACTCCGCGGCCCGAAAACGCCGATCGACGGAGCCTCCCAGCGAGTGGCCGGAGCGATCGAAGGGGAGACGCTGGACGCACACGCCTCGGCCGGACGCGCACGGCCTCAAGCGATGGGGAATTTCCAAGACGATCGGTGGAGCGACAATGCCCAGTTGTTCTGGACCGGCGCCAGCCCGGGTGAGGAGCTGACGCTCGAGCTGCCTGCCCGCAAAGGCCGCGCGGACCTCGAAGTCGTCCTCACCTGTGCCTCGGACTACGGCATCGTTCAACTCAGCCTCGACGACGAACCGATCGGCCCGCCGATCGATTGTTATCACTCCAGCGTGATCACCACGGGAGTGCTGACATTCCCGGAGCTGGACCTCGACGAAGGGAAGCACACCCTCCAGGCACGGATCGTGGGAGCCAATCCGCGTGCCAAGAAAGCCTACATGTTTGGCCTCGACTACGTCCGCTTCGTCGCCGAAGGTGAAACCTTTCCCAAGCCGGAGGCGGAACCCACGGAGGATGGCGTGCGCCCCACCGCCGCCGATGGACGCGAGCTGAATTTCGATTTCGAATCCGGGACGCTGGACGATTGGACGGCCACCGGAACGGCCTTTGCCGACCAACCGGTGGAAGGCGACACCGTAGCGGCGCGGCGCTCCGACATGCGAAGTGGGCATGCGGGGGACCATTGGGTGGGAACGTTCGAGCGCAGCGGGGACGCGCCGACCGGGACCTTGACCTCCGTGCCGTTCCCCGTCACCCATCCCTTTGCGACGTTTCGGGTCGGCGGTGGCAAGCACCAGGAAACCCGCGTTGAATTGGTCCGCGAAGAAACCGGGGAGCCGTTTTATCGAATCGCCGGCGAGAACGACGAGCAGATGCGTCGCGTCGTCGTTGACCTGCGGGCTCACCTGGGACGTAACATCCTCATCCGGTTGGTGGATGATCACCGAGACGGCTGGGGGCACATCAATTTCGATCACTTCCGGTTCCACGAATCACGGCCAGGTCGTGTCACGCCGCCGTTGGACGTGCTGGTGCCCGATGAATACCCCCACGCCGAATTGTCCGCCCAGGAAGCCGCGGAGGTCATGGAATTGCCCGACGGGTTTCAGGTCCATGTCGGTGCGGCCGAACCGGAGGTCACACAACCGATCGCGATGGCGCTCGACCAGCGCGGGCGGGTGTGGATCGCCGAGGCGCATGAATACCCGATTCGTGCGGACGGCGATCAGGGCCGCGACCGCATCTTGGTCTTCGAAGACTCCAACGGTGACGGGACACTCGACCGGCGGAAGGTTTTTTACGACGGGCTGAACCTGGTCAGCGGTTTGGAGGTCGGGTTCGGGGGTGTCTGGGTCGGGGCAGCCCCCTACCTGTTGTTCATCCCCGATCGCGACGGCGACGACGTTCCCGACAGCGAACCGGAAATCGTTCTCGACGGCTGGGGCTTCCAAGACACCCATGAAACGCTCAACGCGTTCATCTGGGGTCCCGACGGGTGGCTCTACGGTTGCCACGGCGTGTTCACCCATTCGGCGGTCGGCAAACCGGGAACGCCGGAGGAGGATCGTGTGCGGATCAATGCGGGCGTATGGCGATACCATCCCACCGAAGAGACGTTCGAGGTCTTCGCCCACGGCACCAGCAACCCGTGGGGCATCGACTTCAACGACCACGGTCAAGCCATCATCACCGCTTGTGTGATCCCCCACCTGTTCCATGTCATCCAGGGCGCTCGCTACCAACGCCAGGCGGGCCAGCACTTCAACACGCACACCTACCGCGACATCGTCACGATCGCCGACCACCTTCACTACCTCGGCGCGACTCCCCATAGCGGGAACCTCAAATCAGACGCCGCTGGCGGCGGTCATGCGCACGCCGGCGCGATGGTCTACTTGGGCGATACGTGGCCGAAGGAATACCGCAATTCGATCTTCATGAACAATATCCACGGCCAGCGGTTGAACGTGGATCGCTTGAAGCCGGAAGGAAGCGGATATGTCGGGACGCATGCCCCCGACTTTCTTCTCACCGGCGACCAGGCGTCCCAGATCCTGAATCTGCGCTATGGTCCCGACGGGAACGCCTGGATGATTGACTGGTATGACATGCAGGCCTGCCACGACCGTAACGCGGACGCCCACGACCGAAGCAACGGCCGGATTTACAAGATCTGCTACGGCGAGTCGTCCACCTCGGCTCCCGGCATCGATCTGACATCCGCCACCGATCTGGAACTCGCTGAGTTGACCCAGCACGCGAACGACTGGTACGTGCGGCACGCCCGCCGGGCGTTGCAGGAGCGGGCGGCCGCTGGCGCCGTCGACGCCGAGGCCCGGCAGTGGCTGCGGGGAATTGCAGAAAGTGACGCGGATGAGACACGCGTGCTGCGGGCGGTTTGGGCGCTGCACGTCACCGGCGGGATCCCTGAACGCCTCGCCAGCACGCTGCTCGATCACGCCGATCCCTACGTCCGCGGCTGGACGATCCAGCTCCGTTTGGAGCAGGAGCCGGCGACGCCGGAGTTGATTTCCCGGATGGAACAGCTCGCTGCCGACGATTCCTCGCCCGTGGTTCGACTGTACCTCGCTTCGGCGGCGCAGCGGTTGGAGCGACGCGACCGTTGGCAGCTGCTGTCGGCGCTCTGCGGGCACGCCGAGGATGCGGACGACCACAACCTGCCGCTGATGATCTGGTATGCTGCTGAACCGCTGGCCGAAGCCGACCCCGAAGCGGCGTTGCAGATGGCGATGGCCGCCGGAGAGACGATGCCGCTGATTCGCGAGTTCATGCTCCGCCGCATCGCGAGCCTGGAGGGCGATTCGGCGTTGGGAATTTTGGTGCGTGGGCTTGCCTCGGCCGAGAAGGCCTCGATGCAGCGGACCTATTTGGAAGCGATCGGCGTCGCCCTGCAGGGGCGTCGGGCGGTTGCGGCGCCGGAGGGTTGGAACGAAGCCTACGCGGAATTGCGGAAGGACGCTTCAACCAACGTTCGAACCGAAGCGACCGCCTTGGGGGTCAAATTTGGCGACCGCGATGCGATGGTCGAGATGCGGTCGCGGGTCACCGATCCCGAGTTGGCGGAAGCCGAACGCCGGCAAGCCCTGGAAACCTTGCTCGAAGCCAAAGATCCCGAATTGGTGGACACTCTCCAGCGACTCATCCGGCAACCGTCACCTTTGCGTGAGCCCGCGATTCGTGGGCTCGGACTGTACGAGTCCCACGATGCCGCGACGGTATTGCTGGAGTCCTACGGCGAGCTCTCAGCGGCGGAACGGCGCGCCGTCTTGGCGTCGCTGAGCGGCCGTCCGGCCGATGCCAAGCAACTTCTCCGGGCGATCGAAAGCGGACACGTACCGGCCTCCGATCTGAGTGCCGATCTGGTCCGCCAGATCCAATATCACCAGGACGACGATCTGCAAACGCTGCTGGAGCAGGTTTGGGGAACCGCCCGCGAATCGACCGCGGACAAACTTGAACAGATCGAACGTTACAAGAACGTCGTTCACTCCACGGAGTTGCCGCGTCCCGATCCGATGCTGGGGCGCGCGGTGTTTGCCAAGACCTGCCAGAACTGTCACGTGCTGTACGGTGTCGGCTACAAAGTTGGGCCAGATCTGACCGGCTCGAACCGCGCCAACCTCGACTATCTGCTCAGCAATATCCTCGACCCCAGTGCCGTAATGGCCAAGGAGTACGAGCCGACGGTTGTGCTGACCGACGACGGGCGCGTGGTCGTGGGATTGGTCCAAGCCGAAGACGACAACGTGCTTTCCCTGCAGACAGCCGATGCCGTCGTGTCGATCCCGAAGGATGAGATCGAAGAACGCTCACAGAGCGATCAGTCGATGATGCCGGACGACCAATTGCGGCAGTTCGAACGGCATGAGATCCGTTCGCTCATCGCGTACCTGCAAGGCAAACAGCAAGTGCCGATGTTGGCCACTGGCGAGAACGCCTCGCAGTTGTTCAACGGAACCGATCTCGCCGGTTGGTCACGATCGAAGTCGCTGTGGTCAGTCGAGGATGGGGAGATCGTTGGCCGAAGTGACGGGTTAAAGCAGAACGAGTGGTTGGTCAGCGATCTCGCGGCGGAAGATTTTCGTTTGTCGATGGAAGTCAAGCTGGTAGAGAACGTCGGCAACAGTGGGGTTCAGTTCCGCAGCCAGGCGGACGACGGCACCGTCAGCGGATATCAGGCCGACATCGGTGACCAATGGTGGGGGAAACTGTACGAGGAGCATGGACGCCAGTTGCTGTGGGATCGTTCGGGAGACGAACACGTTCGCTCGGGCGACTGGAATCGTTACGTGATCGAGGCTCGCGGCAGCCAGATTCGCACGTTCCTCAACGGTCAACCCTGTGTCGACCTCGACGACCCCGAGGGAGCCCGCCGTGGGATCTTCGCCCTGCAACTCCATTCCGGTGGCCCCATGGAGGTTCGCTTCCGGGACCTGAAGCTGGAAGTCTTCGAGTAAAGCGACGCGGCCAGACATCTCTGCACCGTCTGCTACGAACCGCGCTGCTTGGCCTCTTCGAACCGGCACGACGCGCTGTTTCCCCCTCATCACCAACTGCAAACGGCCAACCGCCAACTACCCACCGCCCCCCAACCCTCTCCTCCCGGCCAATCGTGCGAACATGGCGGCGGCCGCGGCAGCGATCAGCGCGCCGTTGAACAGGAAATAGCTGGCGACGATCTGCAGGTTCCCAACATTGGCGGGCTGATCATCGAGCGTCCGATTGAGGTTTTCGTCCAGCGGCAGCGCAAACAGGGCCGAAAAGGGACTGGTGACACCGAACCAGTGGACCGGAGCGGTCGCGGAGGCGGGAAAATCGAGAACCCGCATCAGCGTTTCCACCGCAGGCGGCCCGACATACAACAGCAGCAGAACCGTGTAGGTGGTGATCAACGCCACCGATGTCTTCCGCTGGAACAGCGAACAGAACAGGGCTACTATCGCATTGACCAGCGCTGCGACCAGGACGATCGCGAGCATCCCCAGCACCGCCTGCCAGTTGCTCCAGAACCGATTATTGAGCGCCGTGCCCAGCAGCAGCGGCCAAAGCAGGAAGCCGGTAAGCACCCCGGCGACGCGAAAGCCGACGATGAACTTTCCGCTCAAGATCTGCCACGGGGTGAGCCTGGTGGTGAGCAGCAGGTCGAGCGTCTGACGATCCCGCTCGCCGGTCATGCTGCCGGCAAGGAAGACGGGACCGACGAGCAAATTGAAGACGATCACGTAGACCACGAACCAGACGCAGTGATCGATCAACCAAAACAGAAAGATGCCCATCAACGGAATCGCCAACAACATGCTGATCTGGATCACCAGCCGCAGCATCAACGTTCCTTGGCTGAAGATCTCGCTGTGCAGTTCCTTGTCGTAGACCGGGTTCGTCCCGTCGGGCATCAGCTCCTGCTTTTTCGGCGGCGCGAACAAGCGATCGGGGAACTGGTCCGGCTGGATCACCAAACCCACCGCCTCGGCGGCTTCCCGTTCGCGGTCAACCACCTCCTTCCCGCCACTCCCGACGTCGGGCGGATAGAGCATCCGCCCAGCCGTGTTGCCAGCCATCAACAACACCGCCGCCAGGGCAAAGGGGGGCATGACCAACAAGGCCAGCTGCAACCGCAGTTCACCGTCGCCCTCCAGGAAGCGCCAAAAGAAAATGGCTAGCATCACCAGCGGCAAGATCAGCAAATAGCTGACCACCAGCGAACTGCTGGTGCGGGAAAAGTAACTGCTGCAGAACACCCCGATCGTGCCGAACAAGATCACCGAAACGATCAGCCCCACGTAGGCGGCCAACACCTCGTAGACACTGACGCCTCCCAGCGGCAGGCAGAGAACGATGATCGGCAGCGAGGCGACGATCAGCATCCCCAAATGCGTGAGCGACGCGACCAGTTTGCCGAGCACGATCGCCCCCGGACGCAGCGGACTGGCCAGCAGCATTTCATAGGTCTGGCGTTCCTTTTCCCCCGAAATCGCACCGGCAGCAAAGCTGGGGGCCATCAATGAAGCGATCACGTATTGGCCCAGAAAAAACAGATTGACGAGCTTGCGGGCTGAAGGAGGATTCGTCGTCAGATCGAGCCGTTGGGCATCTGGCCAAGCGACCAGCACGACCGCGGCCAGCAATAGTTGGTAGACCGCCAGGAGCACAAACGCCCGCGGCGTCCGCAGGTTGACCAACAGCTCCCGTTGGAGCACTGGGTTTTCAAACAGGTACATCGCGTCGGTCAGCCAGTTCGTGGTGGTTCGCCATCGGAGGGCTGTGTCGGCGGATCGTCGGCCGACGGGTGGTCGGCGGGTGAACGCTCGGCCGTCGCGGCGAGCGGCAGCGGCGTCTTCGACGGCGCCCCGGCCTGTTCTCGCACGTAGGTCGGAACCGCGTATCCCGGCAATCGATCACGCAGCGCCGCCATCAACCGCTGCCCCCGTGATTGGCTGACTTCGAAATGCGACGCCCCGCGGACCCGGTCCAACTGGTGCAGGTAGTAGGGCTGGACGCGGTGATCGACCAACCGCCGGCTGAGTTCCGTCAGAGTTTCTGCATCGTCGTTGACCCCCCGCAGCAACACGGCCTGATTCAGCACCGGGATTCCGCGATCGATCAGTCGCCCCAACGATTCCAAGACCGCCGCGTCGAGTTCCCGCGGGTGATTCGCATGGATCACAAACCAAACGGCGGGCCGGGTCTCGGCGAGGATTTCGATCAGCCGCGGCGTGACCCGCTGCGGGATCACGACCGGCATTCGACTGTGGATCCTCAGCCGGCGAACGTGCCCGATCGACGCGATCGCGGCGACCAGTTCGGCCAGGGTCTCGTCGACCAACGTCAGCGGATCGCCGCCGCTGAGCAGCACCTCGTCGATATCACGGCGGGAGCGTACAAACTCGATCGCCGGGCGCCAGTTCGTTCCGCGCGATCCGACGTCCTGGTAGGGGAACTCGCGGCGAAAGCAGTAGCGGCAATGGACACCGCAGGCAGCGGTGCTGATCAGCAACGCCCGCCCCTCATACTTGAACAGCACCCCACCGGAGGCGAGCGAGTCGAGGTCGCCGACCGGGTCGCTGACGAATCCCGCTTCGTCGACCCGCTCTTCGGGGCTGGGCAACACCTGCCGCAGCAGTGGGTCATGGGGGTCACCGGGCGCGATCCTCGAGAGGAACTCCAGCGGAACGAAGGTCGAGAATTCGGGGACGGGTAATTCGGGGGGAGGGATTCCTGCCGTATCACCCTCGGCCGCTTCACCGGCACCGCTGGCAGCGAGTCCCAAACGGCGGCGAAGTTCCGACTCGCTGCGAATCGCCCGCCGCATCGCGGTCTGCCAATCAACGGTGGCGACCCCGGTCGGGACAAGATCCTGCTCGGTCGTTAAAATCTCCCCTCCCTTGCTGCCGGCGCTGGCGGTGCTGGCATGGCGGGGTGCGGCCAATTTGCCTGGCTGATTGGTCGGACTCAAAGCGATCATGTCCCTTGTTCGTTCGCCGGAGAAAACGCGGCCCTGAGCCGTTTGTTCGCCGACCGATTGAAAATTTCCACTGACTCGATTCACGGAGCCGTTGCGGCGTGGCTACTTATAACACAAGTGACTTTCGAAAAGGATTGAAGGTTGAGATCGACGGCGACCCTTACTTGATGGTGGAGATGAATTTCGTCAAGCCAGGCAAGGGGAATGCACTCTACAAATGCAAGCTGAAGCATCTGATTCGGGGCACCGTTCTCGATCGCACCTTCAAGGGGGGGGATTCGCTGGAGTCGGCCGACGTGGAGACCCGCGAGGTGCAGTTCCTGTATCGCCAGGGGGAGGACTACGTTTTCATGGATGGCGAAACCTTCGAGCAATACGAGGTTCCCAGTTCGATCGCCGGAGACATCTGGAAGTACCTCAAAGACGGCATGTCCTGCACGATCACGCTCTACAACGGCAATGCGATCGCCATCGACCCGCCCAATCAAGTGGAACTCGAGGTGATCCAATGCGCTCCGGGAACGAAAGGGGACACCGCGACCAACGTCACCAAGCCGGCCCAGTTCGAAACCGGCGCCGAGTTCACCGTCCCGGGGTTCATCAAGGAGGGGAACGTGGTCAAGATCGACACCCGCACCGGTGACTACGTCGAACGGGTCAGCAACTAGGCTCCATGGTCAACACACTGCTCCTCCCCGAACTTCGCGAGATGCTCGCCGAAGCAAACACGGCGGAGCTGCAGGAGTTTTGCCAAACGCTCAACCCCCACCGCACTGCGGAGTTCATGGAGGGGCTGTCGGACGCGGAGGCATGGGAGGTGCTCAGGCACGCCAGTCCATCGCGACGGGCCGAAATCTTCGGGCACTTCGACGAAGACCGCCAACTGGGGATGCTCGCCAGCGAGGATCCGGCCCAGGTCGCCGAGTTGATCGAAGTGCTGGCCGAAGACGATCGGGTCGACCTGCTGCAGGAGATGCCCGACGAGCGGGTTGCGGAAATCCTGCCGTTGCTGCCTGCCGAGGAACGCCGCAATATCCACCGCCTGCGGACCTACCCGGAGGGGACCGCCGGGGCGTTGATGACGACCGAGGTCGCGAAGCTTGACGAAAAGCTGACGGCCCGCGCGGCGCTGGAGGAACTCGGACGCCAGGCCGGCGAACTGGAGACGATCTATTACCTCTACGTCGTCGACGACGATAACGCGCTGCGGGGAATCGTCTCCACCCGCCAACTCGTTTCCTCGCTCGTCCGGCCCACGCGGACGCTCGGGGAGATGATGGAGACCGATGTGGTCGTCGTGGCGCCGGAAGAGGACCAGGAATCGGTCGCCGAGAAGGTCGAGCGTTACAATCTGCTGGCGATCCCCGTGGTCGACGCCGGACACAAACTCCTGGGGATCATCACCCACGACGACGTCATCGATGTCGTCCGCGAGGAATTGACCGAGGACGCGCAGCGAATCGCCGCCGTGCAGCCGCTGGAGGGAGACTTCCTGCGGATCGGCCTGCTGCTGCTGTCGTGGAAACGGGGGCTGTGGCTGACGATCCTGTTCTTCGCTGCCCTGCTCACCGCTTTCGCGCTGCGACACTATGAGCTGGAACTGGAACGCTATGCCTGGATCGTTGCCTTCATCCCGCTGATCATCAGCGCCGGCGGAAACTCCGGAAACCAGTCCGCGACGCTGGTCATCACCGCGCTGACCGGGGGCGAAATCAAACTCACCGATTGGCCCAAAATCATGGTGCGTGAGGCGATCGTGTCCCTGCTGTTGGGTGGATCCCTCGCACTGGTCGGGATGGCCGCTGCGATGGCCATCGCCCCCTCGCCGTACGAAGCGACCGTGGTCCCGATCACCATCGTCGCCGTGATCGTCTGTGGGTGCCTGTGCGGGGCGATCCTGCCGATCATCTTCAAACGGCTCGGACTCGATCCGGCCATGATGAGCAACCCCTTCGTCGCCGGGATCGTTGATATTCTTGGTATCGTGATCTATATCAACGTCGCCCGCATGATCCTGAGCTAGCCGATGAAACGCCCACGCGTCGCGGTCCCTCTCGCCTCCTTGATCCAGCCGGCCCGGGCAGGTCTGTGGATGACGATGCTGATCGTCACCGCTGGCGGATTGGCCGGCTGCGGGGACGGCGATCAACGGGGGCGAGGGGATGCTCCTGCCGAGAGCCGGCTCGGGGTGACAACGCTGAGTCCAGAGGTGAAGGCGGACGTGGTGGCGTTTTGTGGTGATTGCCATCCGCTCCCCGATCCGACCAGCTTTCCGCGAGACGCGTGGCATGAGGAGGTGCGGCGGGGCTATGACTTTTATTACGCCTCCGGGCGGACCGATCTCACCGTGCCGGTCCAGACGTATACGCATCAATATTTCGCCTCCCGCGCCCCCGAGCGGCTGCAGTTGCCCGCGGCCGATCCAATCGATCCAGAATGGGCTTCCCGTTTCCGCCAACACGACATCACGATTCCTGGCCTCGAGGCGGCTGCTGTCTCGTATGTCGCAGTCGTCGATCTTGGCAATCCACTCGGACGTGGAATCGCGTTCTCCGATATGCGCGGTGGCGGGGTCTACTTCACGCCGTTGTCACCGGAAGGCGACATCGGCACGCCCAGGCGAATCGGACAGGCCGAAAACCCGGCGGTCATCCGCGTTTGTGATTGGGATCAGGATGGGCATCTCGATCTCCTGGTCGCCGATCTGGGATCGTTTTTGCCGGAGGATCATGACCGGGGACGCGTACTCTGGTTCCACCAACTCGAGGAATCCCCGGGCGAGTTCCAAAGGCAGACGTTGCATGATCGAATCGGGCGGGTCGCGTCGATCGAGGTCGCCGATTTCGATGACGATGGACTCGATGACTTGTTAGTTGCGGAGTTTGGTTGGCAAAAAACGGGTTCGATCTTCTGGCTGCAGCGCGATGCCAGCGGCGATCCGCTGGATGGATGGATCAAACATTCCATCGACGACCGCTCCGGCGCCATCCATGTCCCGGTGGTCGATTTCAATGGCGATGGATCATCCGACTTTGTCGCCCTGATCAGCCAGCATCACGAACGGATCGAGGCGATGATCAATGATGGCACCGGCGGATTTCACAAGGAGTTGATCTACGCCGCTCCCGGGCCCTCGTTCGGTTCCAGCGGGATTGAACTGGTGGACCTCACTGGGAACGGGCGACTCGACGTCCTCTACACCAACGGCGACTCGTTTGACAGCTTCGTGCTCAAGCCGTCCCACGGTGTTCGATGGCTGGAGAATCAGGGAACGTTTCCGTTTCGCGCCCATGAACTGGGACCGTTGCCCGGGGCTCATCGCGCCGTCACCGGCGATTTGGACGGGGATGGACAACGAGAAATCGTTGCCGGTGCGTTCATCCCGCAAGACCTGATGCGGGCACAGCGCCAGGGGGGCGCCGAAGCACTGGTCGTTTGGAAGCGGGAGGGGAATGGTCGTTATCGCAAGCATGTTTTGAGTCGCGGCGACGGGTTGCATGCGACCCTGAGTGCGGACGATGTCAACGGCAACGGCCGAGATGATTTGGTGATCGGCCATTTCCGCGAAAGTGGTGCCGCCGCTGGCCCCGCGATCACGGTGTGGATGACACGCTAGCGGACGACTCGCCCACCTCGCTCAAAGCCTGCGCGGCGTCCGAGTAACCCGGGTCGATGGCCAGGGCGGCCTTGAACCAAACGACCGCCAACTCCGGCTTGCCCAACTGTTTGGCCAACGTGCCGATCTCGTATCGCACTTGGGCATCCGTCATGCGATTGATCGCATCGATCTGCAGGTCGGAAAATCGTTCCCAAAGCTTTTGCAACTCGTCCGCCCGGCGAGAATGCTTTTTCGACTCCTCGTCGAGCCCCATCCTCCCCAGCACTTGAGCCAATTGCGTCCGCGCCGCGTGGTCGTACGGATCCATTTGGACCCCTTTTCGCAACCACTCGGCAGCCCGCTCGGTGTCACCATCGACCAACGCGACGTCGGCATTGAGTTGCAGCACGTCTAGCTGATCGGGCTGTTCCTGCAGTGCCTGGTGCGCCAATTTCCGCGCTTCGTCGAGTTCGCCGCTGTTCATCAAACAACGAGCGACCAGCCTTTTCTTTCGGGGCGAATCGCTGCACGCCTCGAGGCTCGTCATCGCCGCATCGAATTCCCGCTGTTTGATCTGGCATTCGGCTAACTCGAGCCGAACGTTTTCCGCGTCGGGTTGATCGGGGGCTCGCCGCAGGGATTCGACGTAATGCGGGATCGCAACTTCGGGCCGCTCATAATCGCGGTTAATCAACCCCATCAACCGATCGGGACGATGGTCCTCGGGCGACATCTGCGAGACCGCTTGCAGGTGAAGGATTGCGTTGTCCATCGCGCCGAGGTCGAAATACAGCACCCCGAGCCACTGGTGGGCCGCAACGCATTGCTCGTCGAGCATCAGTGCTTCCTCCCAGTACAGCTTCGCGTTGCCCGCTGCGCCCAACTGATACGCCGCCTGACCGGCCATGACGCGTGCTTCAATCGCCACATCCGGGTGCTCCTGCGCAGCGATCGCCAAGGGCAGGGCCTTCTCGGGACGGCCCTCGTGCATGTGTAACGAGCCGTTCAAAAACTGGTGCTGAAGACGATAGTTCGGATGATCCTCCAGCGCCGCGGCAGCCCGCGCCACCTGGTCCCAGTCATTCTCACGCACCCCCGCCATCCCCAACTCGAAATATCGGTGTGGATCGGTCCAATGTTGGAACGCGAGTGAACCGACCAGGGTCAACAGCAGGAAAGCGACGACAGAACGCGGGTCGGGTAACCAACGTTGCCACACCGGGGCGACGACTTCCCGGTCCCGCACCTCAGGAGCCTGGGAATCAGCCATCAGCCGGCTCCACGACAACGAGAACCTGGTTGGCGGCGACATCCTCCAGCACGGTCTCAGCACCACTTGGCCAGCGCACGGTCAAGGCATCGACCCGATCAGCCGACCCCAGGCCCCATGCCAACGCCTCCTGACTGGTCGAGAGATAACTCCCGCCTCCCTTGCGGACCCGGAGCAGCTCACGATCACCTACCGTCGCCGTGACCTTCGCACCAATCGCATCGCGGGTGCAGCGCGTCCCGACCAGCTGCACCTGCAGCCAATTCGCCGGCTCGGAGAGATCATTCCGCAGGATCGCGAGTGGCGCATTGATGTTGGAAAAAATGGCGTCCAGATCCCCGTCACCATCGAAATCGGCCAAGGCCAAGCCGCGTCCTTCGTGGGGCCGCGTCATGTAACTGTCCGCTGGGAATTCGAGTCGCCGAAAACGTTGGCCGTCGGCAAGCATCGCCAACGGCAACTGCGCTCGCGGTGACGCCGTCGGGTAGAGGATCACGTGCCCGTTATTGATCAGGATGTCCTCTTGGCCGTCCAGGTCGAGATCGGCGCAGGTGGTTCCAAAGCCGACGAACAGTCCTCCCAAAACATTCAGTCCGGCGATGTCGCTGACATGCAAGAACGCATCCGGCCCCTCGTTGCGGTAGAGGGCAAAATCTTCGCGTTCATAATTGGTGACCCAAATATCGGGGCGTCCCGAGTGGTTGAAATCGATCAGATCGACCCCCATGCTGCCGTTGGGGATCCCCGCCTTGTCGGCCGCGGCCCCGGCGAGCGTGGCAATTTCTCTTAAGGGCGGCTCCCCTTCATTGACATACAAGAAATTGTTGGTCGTGTCGTTGGCGACGTAGATGTCGGCATGGCCGTTGTCGTTGAAGTCGGCGACCAACACCCCCAACCCCTTTCCATTGTTTCGTAATCCCCACGCTTCGGTGGCATCGCGAAAGGTACCGTCTTGATTGCTGAGATAGAGCGTGTCGCGGAGCCCCACAAATTCTCGGGGCGGACAGATGTCTCGTTCGTCGGCGGTGCGGCCGCGGCAGAAGGGGTGGTTGTCGAAGGACCAATCAACGTAATGCGTCACGTAAAGGTCCAACGAACCGTCGCCATTGAAATCTGCCCACGCCGCTGCCGAACTCCACTGGTCGTCCTCCAGCCCGGCTTGCTGATGGACCTCGATGAATGTCCCGTCGCCCTGGTTTTGCCACAATTGAAGTCCGCCGTAGCCGGTCACCAAGACATCAGGAAAGCCGTCACCGTTGTAGTCCGCGACGAAAGCACCGTGGTTGTAACAGCGGGGCGGAAACCCCTGGCCCGCTCCATCGGCAACCCCAGTCATTCCTGCGCCCCCCATGTTCCGGTACAACTGTGAAGGCAAGCCGATGGGTTGCTGATCCTCGAACGTTCCGCCGCCGGGACAGAACAGATCGGGCCAGCCATCCCGGTCAAAGTCCAACACAGCGGCACCGCCACCGAGCGATTCCAGAATGGTGTACTGCTGCTGGTCCTCCCCGTTGCGATAAACGAAATCGACACCCCACGACTCGGTCACGTCGGTCAGGGAAAAAGGTCGCGGCTCCGATCTCGATTCTCGCGCTGCCGCAGCGTCGTGGTCGGCCTGCGCGACCGCATCACTCGCTTCGGAATCGACTGTGGAGCGATTGCCGCACCCCGGCAGCCCAACGGCTCCGGCTGCGATGACTCCGATCAGAGCCAGCGCGGCTCCCCAGCGTGGCCGGCGGTTACAGCCCGGCCCGATGTTAAGGTTTGGAATCGTCGTTGCTCGGCGTCTTGATCGAAACGTCATCACGGGCGGCCTGCTGCCGAGAACCCACGTAGAGCTGTGTCTCAGGATATTGTTGTTTCCACTCGCCCCATGTCGTTCGCTCGTAGGGCACGTCCTGCAGCCCCACCACCTCGTCCGCCTGCTTGAACTGCTGGTCTTGCCAGCGGAGAGCCAGCCCGCCATCGAGCATTCCCAGGGTTCCGACGCCGAGACTCTCCCGCGAGGAATCCTCCACCGACTCCAGCACGCGAACGCAGTCGGTCAGGTCACAATATGTGACGGTGTAGGCTTGCGGTTCGCCTTCGTCATCGATGATGTGATCATTGACCACATGTTCCATCATTCCCAACAGTCCAGAGAGCAAATAGGCGCGGGGTTGGCCGCCGACCGTCACCCCGATCACTTCGTGTTCGGCGTCCAAGTCAACGGCATCCGCAGCGAGGAGTTGGGGAGCGTCGATTCCCTCCACCATCAGCGGCGTGCTTTGCATCGGCTTGAGCAGCCGTTGCATCTCCGGGGACATCCCTTCCAGCATCTCTTCCTTGGTTCGCTCTTGCCGGCAGCCGGTCAATGGCAGCAAACCGACGGCAACCACCACCATGAGCGTTCGAATCGACCTCTTCGTGAGAGACGAGAGGGTTAGGGGGCTTCGAAAGCGGCTCTCAGACATTTGCATGGAATGCGATGGTCCTCCGGCTCGAGTGACCTGCCCAAAAATTCTTACTTGCTCGACAGTTCGAGTTCGATCTCATTGGGGCCTGATTCCGTCACTTCCGCCGTCAATTGGGACATCGTCGGATTGTTGTATCTTTCCGGAATCAGATGCGTTTGTTTGTACTCGCTGGTGATCGCCGGATTGGTCGTCATCTCAGCCATCATCTCCTTGGGGTCCTTCATATCTTGGCCCCCGGACTCGGTCTTCACCACCGCGATCTTGTGCGCCCCGACGACGGCGCCTTCGACCGTCTGTGAACCGATGACCGTGTTGACGGTGAACTCACCGTTGGCGTCCGTCTTACCGGAAGCGACGATGTTCGATTCGTCACTCAGCATGTTGACGGTTGCCCCCTCGAGGGGATCACCGTCCAAGGTGACGGTTCCGCTCACCGGCACGGTGTCCGGCAGGTCGGAACCGCAGCCGGTCAAAAGGACACACACCAGTAAGCCACCGAGAATCATTGGCCATTTCATCGAGATCAGCCTGCCAGATTGAGAATATGGAAGTGACGAAAATAGAGTGGTGAATTCGCAGCCGAAATCGCAGCGACTTCTGCCAGCGCGGAACGCTCGACGCCTTCCGATGACATTGCAATTAAAGCGTAACGAAAAACGTCACCGCCGGGAACTACCCCCCGTGCGACGACACTCCGCGTGATCGCGGAGCCGATGGTGCTAGCCGCAATGCGGTCCGCGTTGTAACGGAACGGCGCGATCTATGCCGCCCCGAACCGAAATCTCCCGCAAACCGCCAAGCGGCTTGCGCCGCGCCGTTACAAAGCACCGCTCTGCGCAGCCGCAGCGGACGGCACTGAACTCAACGTTCGTGCCACCCCGAACTGCCATGACCACTGGGACTACTGCGGGATATTGACGGTTTCCCCTTCCTTGCGACCGCCCAGGGCATTGTAAACGCGATAGTCGATCGACTCGGTCAGAAACACGACGCTGGCGTCGCCGAAGACGAAGTTAGCCCCGCCGGTGTGGGCGGACTTGAAACCTTGCGACGTTTGCCAGTTCCGCCAGCCGTTGCAGCCGAGACCATTGTCGTTGTCCAAGTTTTGCGGGTTTGTCGATTGGTTCCAACCCGGTTCACCGATCCCGACGATCTGGTAGTTGATCGGGGCGGTGGTTGCCGTCCAGAGGGTGTTGAAGTGCATCCAGCCGTTCCAGTGGTGGTCG
>CAYWXT010000043.1:0-14602 GCA_964462125.1 uncultured Pirellulaceae bacterium
ATCTGGGGATCGCCGCTGGGGTCCCGGCCACCTTGCAGTCGGTTCGCGGCGGGATGGCGAGCAGTTTGGTGTGCGGGTGGACCGATCGCCACGAGCTGCTCGCCCAGTCGCTCGCAGCGTTTGAACAGACCGAAGCGGCGGTGTTGTTTCCCACCGGTTTCGCTGCATGCTGCGGCACGGTCGCCACGCTGCCGCAAACCGGTGATCTGATTCTCAGCGACCAGCTCAATCACGCCTCGCTGATCGACGGCTGCCGGTTATCGAAAGCCGAGCGGATGATTTTTCCTCATCGCGACGTCGCGTTTGTCGAGCAGGTATTGCGGAAAGAGCGGCAGCGATTCGCCCACGTCTGGATCGTCACCGATGGCGTTTTCAGCATGGACGGCCACCTGGCGCCGCTGCGAGAACTGTGTGGCGTCGCCGACCGTTATGACGCGAGTCTGATCGTTGACGAGGCGCACGGGAGCGGGGTACTGGGCGGAGGCGGCCGCGGGGTGTGCGAGGCGTTGAACGTGAAATCACGTGTCCCGGTCCGGATCGGGACGCTCAGCAAGGCGTTTGGAACCCAGGGCGGTTTCGTCGCCGGGCCACGCGTGGTTTGCGATTTCCTGATCAATTGCTGCCGGACGTTGATCTACAGCACCTCGCTCGCGCCGGCCTCGGTGGAGTTCGCTCAGCGGGCATTGGAGACAGTTCGATGTGAACCCCAGCGGCGGGAGCAACTGTGGCGCCTGGCCCGGACCGCGAGGGAGTTGCTGGGGATGGAGACCCGGGACCGGATCGCCGCTGGGGTGCCGATCTTGTCGATCCCGCTGGGGGACGACCGACGGGCGACGGAAGTGTCACAGGGGCTGGCGGAGGCCGGCTTTTTTGTCCCCGCCATCCGCCCGCCGACGGTGCCGGAGGGGACGAGCCGGCTGCGCGTATCATTATCGGCCGCCCACGACGAGTCGATGCTGCGGTCGCTGGTGGCAGCGGTAGCGCAGGCTGCCAGCCTGTAGACAAGCGCATCGAAATTCAAATTGACCGGCCGTCTGCCCTTCTCCGGGCTAGGCTCAGCGTTAGAAAAATGGCGCTGTCCACCTAATAATTCATGGAGGGAATCGTTGGCACATTGGCCGCCCCTGAACTCGTCTACCTGCTCTCCGTATCGGCTGAGGACAAATATCATGAGATCTCGACTTCTCCCTGCGATTTCTGCCCTGCTGTTGGTGACGACCGTCGTCGCCGGAGCGAGCCGCGTTGGCGCCGAGCCGATCGGGTGGGTCGAGCGATTCGCATTGGCCGATGACCGGGAGGCGGTGCTGGAGGAGCTGATCCCAGGGACGGATGATCACTACTTCTACCAATGTTTGCATTATCAAACGGTCGGAGAGCTGGAACAGGCCGAGGCGGTGCTGGCCGATTGGCTGAAGGAAAAGAAGGGCGAGCCGACGCCGCTGATCCAGAGCATGACCGACCGCCAGCGACTGCTGACCTACGGGACGTCGCCCGAACGGACAATCGAACACCTGGTCGATCGGTTGGGGATTCAGCTCCAGCACGCGCCGCCGGCGGCCCCGGGCGAGCGAAGGTACCCAAGTCGCTTGAATGCCGAATTACTGGAACCCGAACGGCTCGTCGTCAACGCCTTGCGGGTGGGACACACGTTGCGGCCGACAGGGATTCGGTACCTTGCCGAGCGGTTCAAGTCGGGGGATACCGCGGGGATCCCAATCACGCTGCGTGAGCTGCTCGATCGCATCGACGGACCCTACGTTGATGGTTTGAGTCCATTGGTGATCCAGGAGTTGAAGAGCCGGCGGGCGAATGAGCAGCGATTTGGTGACCTAGCCGCGCATGACCAACTGACGCTCGATGAGTTGCACGGTGTCGCCGCGGCGGTTCCCGGCGTCGCGGACGATAACACTTTGGTCGCCGCCGTGCTGCGAAGGCTACGGCCAGACGCCGACAGCGATCCGAGTCAACAGCCCGACGTGCGGCGGGCCTACCTTCGCCGTGTCGAAGCGTACGTTCAAGGTCTCCCACCCAGCTACAACGGTTTGAAGGCAGCGGCGGCGTTTCGTTTGTTGGAAGCGAACCTTCGCGAGCCGGTGTTCGATCGTGAACTGCTGATGCGATACCTGCAGCTACCGCGCGTCAGCCCGATCATCCGGGAGTCGTACTTGGAGCGCCAGTCGCAGCGGCGAGTGGATCTGGACGAAGACTACATGGAGATGGCGCTGCTGCCGCCGATCGGGGATGAGCGGGATGTCGTCCGGGCTCACTTGGAACATTTCTTGCGCGACGCGGACAACACGAAGGTGTTTGAGCCTTACCTGCAGCCTGACTACCTGCGGCGCGTCTTTGCAGAGACAAAGCTGCTCGCCGGTGTCGGCCCACCGGATCGCTGGTATCGGATGTTGACACCGTCACAGCGTCAGGCGATTCGGGACAAGGTGGAGGTTCGCCTGTCGGTGGAGAATCGCGAGCGTTACGCCGGAGATGACCCGGCTGAGCTCTTGGTCGACATCAAGAACGTCGAGGAGTTGGTGATCCGGGTGTATGAGATCAACTCGCTGGCCTACCACCGCACGCACACCGAGCCGATCGACACGGACATGGATCTGGACGGCTTGGTCGCGACAGCGGAACGGCGGATCGAATATTCGCAACCGGCCGTGGTGCGACATCGCGAGCAGATCGAGTTCCCGGAGATCGAGGGGCGAGGGGTGTGGGTCGTTGATCTGGTCGGCGAAGGGGTTCGCGCCCGGGCCTTGATCCGCCGCGGGGAGTTGCACCACGTCGCCGCCGGCTCGGCCGATGGGATGGTCCGGACGATCATCGACGAACAACGCAACCCCGTTCCCTCCGCCGTGATGATCATTGGCGGGCGCGAGTTTGTCGCGGACGATGATGGTCGAGTGGTGTTGCCGCCGGTGGCAGAGGAGAATCGTCGCCGCGCGATCCTGAGCGACGGGGAGATCGCCGAGTCGGTTGCGTTCGACCATCTGCGGGAACGTTATGACTTGGCTGCGGCGATGGAGCTCGATCGGACGCTGTTACAAAGTGGGGGCAAGTCGGAGATTTTGATCCGGCCGCGTCTGATGCTGGGGACCACCCCTGTCGACGCAGGGATGCTGTCGCAGGTTACGGTCACCATCGTCGCGACCGATTCGGACGGCGTCAGCACGACCCGCAAAATCGACGATGCGACCTTGAGCCAGACAGGTGAGCTGAGTGTTCCGTTCCGTGTTCCCCATCGACTGACGCAATTGCAGGTGACCTTGTCCGGTCGTCTCGATCGGATGTCCGACGCCAAGCGGGAAACGTTGCAGACCAGTCGCAACTGGGACATCGCCGGGATCCGCGAAACGGCCCAAACACACGACGCTTTCTTGACGCGTGATGGCGACGAGTTCGTCATCGAGGCTCGCGGCCGGACCGGTGAGCCGGTTCCTGCGGCGACGGTGACGGTGTCGCTGGAGACCGATTGGCGGGATCGGCCGGTCGAGCAAACGTTGCAGGCGGACGATCGGGGCCAGATTCGGCTGTCGGAACTTCAGAACGTTCGCCGAATCGACTTCGGCATCTCCGGTGGCTCGCAGCATACTCGCGACCTGCGGCTTGATCGGGCGACGTGGCCGAGTGAGCTGCACACGACCGCCGAGCGCCCAATCCGCTTGCCGGTTTCAGGCACGCTCGAATCACCGGCCGAGCGTTATCGCCTGGTGGAACTGCGCGAAGGCAGCGTCCACTCCGACCACAGTGACGAACTGTCGATCGACCGGGGATTACTCACGATCGAAACGCTCTCCCCAGGCGACTATCGTTTGGTCGATCGGGTGTCGGGACGGGGGACCGATGTTGTTGTCATTGCCGGTCCGGTCATCGATTCGGTGGCGACCGGTCGGGTTCGCCATCGACAGCTGCCGCTGGCCCGCCCGGTGGGAATCGCGTCGGTGACCCGCGGCGAGGAGGAGTGGGAGATCGAGCTGTCGGGCGAGACCGGATCGGCCCGCGTCCATCTGTATGCCAAGCGTTATCTGGGGCCGTCATCTCCGATCGACAAGCTCGCGCTTTCGCCCCTGCCGCTGCACGGCCGCGGGGTACGGCTGCCGAGTAACGGTTACGTCAGCGATTTGCGACTCGGGGATGAGTACCGATACGTGTTGCGCCGGCGGTACGCTGCGAAGTATCCCGGCGTGATGCTGGCCCGACCCGGGTTGCTGCTCAACCCTTGGGAGACCGAGACAACAACCAACGAGGACCAGGTCGCTGACGAGGGGGAACAGATGCCGGCTTCCGCAGCCCCGCCCGAGAGCGATGAGTCTCTGGCGGAGAGTGAGGATCGTAAACGCGATAGCAAGGCCGCATCCTCCGACTACGATTTCCTCACCGACCCGGGAGTATTGCTGGCCAATTTGTCTCCCGACGAAAACGGCGTCGTCTCGATTCCGGCGGAGTTGGTCGAAGGGATGCCGATTGTGCAGATCGTCGTCTGCGATCCAGTCACGGTGGTGCAGCGGACACTGGCCGAACCATTGGACGAGGCCGAGACCGCAGACTTGCAGTTGGCTGAGTCACTGCCAGCGAAGGAGCCCTTCACGTTCGAGCGAACCGTCTCGATCGTGTCGCCTGAGAAACCACTGGAGCTCAAGACGATTGGCACCGGCCAATTGCAGGTGATCGCAACCGCGGGTGACCTGTTTGGGTTGTATCGAACCTTGATCGACGATCCGCGCTTCGACGAGTTCGAGCCGCTGGTCCGTTGGCATCAGCTCGACCGCCAGGAGAAGCTTGCGACCTACACGCGTTTGGCGAGTCACGAGACGCACCTCTTTTTGTGGGCGCACGACCGTGAGTTCTTTGACGACGTCGTGCGACCTTACCTGCACAACAAGAAAGAAAAGCAGTTCATCGATCGTTGGTTGCTGGAGCAGGAACTCAGCCCCCACACGGAACTCTGGCAGTACAGCCGATTGAACGCTGCTGAGAAGGCATTATTGGCGATGCGATTGCCCGAGGCACGGGAGAGCGTGTTGAGGGAGTTTCGCGAGCGGATCGCCAGCCAGGAAGAGGACCATGAGCGACTGAGGCAATTGGTTGAGAGTGCCCTAGCAGGCCGGCGGCTGAGTGGAGGAGTCGATCGGCTGGGGATTTCTGGGGAGGTCGCCCTGGAAATGGCGGAATCAGAGTCAGGCTTCGCGAATCGCATGGGTGACATGGGCGGCGGCATCGGTGGCATGGGCGGCATGGACGCCGCCGACCGCTTTTCAGATACAGAATCGAGTCGTAGCAAGCTGGCGGACGAGCTCCAGCGACGAGGTCGCCATGACGCACCAAAGCAAGCAGACGCCGAAACGGACTTTTTTTTCCGCCGGCGGTCGGCGATCCGCCGCGAAGAAGCATTTTTCCGGAACCTGGACGCGACCAAACAGTGGGCGGAGAGTCAGTGGGACCAAGTTCGTACGGTGGGACAAAGCGAACCGGCGAAGTTGATTCCAATGGATCCCTTCTGGTCGGAGGTGGCTGCAGCCGACGCGACGCAGCTGGCGCCTTCGTCGGAGCTGCTGCGGCCGGTGTCCAACCGACACGCAGCGCTGATGGCGCTCGCGCTGTGCGGTCTGCCGTTGGAGTCGGCGGCGGTGGATTTGCCGAGTGACCCCGAGGGGGAATTCGTGCCGCCCCACAAACTCGCGGTGGCGACCAAGCGGCTGCGGCCGCTGGAGCCAGCGGAGGAGGAGGCAGGCGTACTGATCGGCCAGCGTTTTGCTCCCCTGTCGCAGCCGGAACCGAAGGTCAGCCAGTCGATCGGCGATCCGGAAGAGTTCCTCACCGGCGTTCCCTACCGCGGCCAAGTGGTGATTTCCAACCCGACGGCCGAAGCCAAGTTGGTCGAAGTCTTCTGGCAGATCCCCGCCGGAAGCATCCCGCTGTCCGGCGCCCGTGCCACCGACAGCCGCACGGTCCGGTTGAAGCCGTTGGCGGTCGAGTCGATCGACTACGATTTCTACTTTCCGGTCGCCGGTCAGTTCGTCCATTACCCCGCGACCGTCTCGAGCGACGGGCGGCTGTTGGGCCGGGGAAACGAGAAGCAGTTCGAGGTTTCCGGTGAACCGAGCCGGTTGGATCCCGAGTCGTGGGAGTCGATCGCCCGCAACGGGTCGCCGGAACAGATCCGGGAGTTTCTACAACAGGCGAACCTGCGCGAGCTCGACTGGATGTTGATTGCCCACCGGATGCGCGACGCGGACGTCTATGCGGTGGTCACCGAGACGCTCGAGGAGGCCAATTTGGATTTGCGTGATCTGTGGGCGTACGGATTTCACCATCGTGACGAAGCCGCGATGCGCGCTTACCTGAGCCTGAGGGAGGATTTGGTTCACCGTGTCGGTCCGGTGCTGAGCAGCTCGCTGTTGGAGGTCGAGCCGGTGGAGCGGTCGATGATCGAGTATCTGGAGTACGCTCCGCTGGTGCGGACTCGGATCCATCGGCTTGGCGATGCCGACGAGATTTTGAATCCGACGTTTTTGCAACACTACCGCCAGTTCGTGCGGACGCTCAGTTTCCAGCCGGAGATTGACCGCGAGCAGCAACTCGCCCTGGTGTCGTATTTGCTGTTGCAGAACCGGATTGAGGAGGCGGTTCAGCGGTTTGAAGCGGTGGAACGAAGCGACGTGGCGACGCAGCTGCAGTACGACTATATGGCGGCTTATCTGGCGATGCACCGCGAAGACTTTGGCGAGGCCGAATCGATTGCGAAGCGTTATTTGGAGTATCCCGTCCCGCGGTGGCGCGACCGGTTTGCGGAGCTGGCGAGCCAATTGCGGCAGCGGTCGGAGTTGTTGAACGTTGAACAGTTGGTGGCAACGGAGGACGAAGCGGAAGGGATTCCGCCGGACGCAGCCGACTTGGCCGTCTGGGAGCGGGAGCGTCAGCAGGAGCGGGCGGCCGACCAGCAGCCGGAGGTGGGCGTGCGGGTCGAGGGAGACCGTTTGCGAATCGACCACCGCCGCGCGAAACAGGTGACACTGCAGCTGTACGGGGTCGACCTGGAGCTGCTGTTCAGCAAATCACCGTTCGTTCGCGACGGCCTGGAGCGGATGGCGATGGTCCGTCCGATGCGCCGCGAGCTGCTTGAGTTTGAAAACGCGACCGGCGTTGGTCAATTCGACTTGGACCAGGAGCTGCGTCGGCAGACGTTGTTGGTGGAAGTCGCCGCCGGGGGGGCCCGTTCGACGGCGTTGTACTACGGTGGCGAGTTGACGACGTACGTGTCGGAGAGCTACGGCCAACTGCAATGCACCGACAGCGACTCGCAGCGGCCGGTCAGCACAGCGTACGTCAAGGTGTTCGCCAAGTATCCCGACGACAGCGTGCGGTTTTACAAGGACGGTTACACGGACGCGCGCGGCCGCTTCGACTACGCCAGCATCAGCTCGGAGGAGGTCCGGGGAGCGGCGCGGTTCGCGATCCTGGTGCTGGATGAAGAGCGGGGCGCGACGCTGCACGACGTTGCGGCACCGACCGATTGATCCGCCCGTGCGTGGCGGATTCCCAGCGGCCTGTTTCGTCGCCGACGTCGCCGAGACGTCGAGCCGGAGCGTTGGGGGCGGTGTGGAGCTCTCGGCGACTGTTAAGGTTGGTAAACCTTGCGGCGCGCCCCGGGGGCCATCAAGCGGCGATAGCGAAAGTTCCGATGCAAAGGGCCGTACCGGTCACTCCGGTGCTTGTGCCAGTGAAGGGGCGTACCGTTCGCTTTGGCAAAACATCGAGAGGCTTTCGGTGGGTGCGGGGATTCATGCCAGCAACGATTCATTCTTCCCCGTCCCTGCGTGTTTGCGTCGCCGCGCTCGTCTGGCTGGTCTCCTCGGCGACCGGTCTGTTGCCGACCGTGAGGTCGGCTGAACCGGAGGTGTCCTCCCGTCGTGAAACACCGACGGTGCTCGCCATTCGGCGGGCCTCCCCGGCGGTGGTCAACATCCACGGGCAGAAAACGGTCCGCAACACCGCGGCCGGCTTCGCCGGGGCCACCGGTCCCGACTCGTTCCGCCAGGTCAACGGGATGGGGACCGGCGTGGTGATCGACCGTCGAGGCTACGTGATCACCAATTATCATGTCGTCGAGGACGTCGAAGAAATTCAGGTCACGCTCGACGACGGTGAGACGACGACCGCTGAACTGGTCGCCACCCGTCCCCGCAACGATCTGGCTTTGGTCAAGGTTCGGAGCGAGAAACCGTTGCCGACGATCCCCCGCGGGACCAGCGAGGACCTGATGGTCGGGGAGAGTGTGATCGCGATCGGCAACGCGTTTGGCTATGTCCACACCAGTACCGAGGGGATCATCAGCGCCCTGCACCGTGATGTTCCGGTCAACGAGACGCAGAGCTACGAAGACTTGATCCAGATCAGCGCTGGGATCAATCCCGGCAATTCCGGCGGGCCGTTGCTGAATATCGATGGTGACATGATCGGCATGAATGTCGCCGTTCGCGTCGGGGCGCAACAGATCGCCTTCGCAATCCCGGTCAATCAAGTGATCGACACGGTCGTGGCGATGATCGAAGAGCACAACGAAGAGCGATTGGTGACGGGGCTGCGGACCGACGACCGCCAGCGTGGCGGTGTGACCGTGGCAAAGGTCTCCTCCAGCAGCGCTGCGGCGGCGGAGGGACTGCAGACCGGAGACCGTGTGGTCCGCGTCGGTTCCCAATCCGTGCATGATCGACTCGAATTCGCGCTGGCGATGCTGGATGTCTCCCCCGGCGAATCACTCGAGCTTGAGGTCGACCGTGACGGACAACGGGTGGAGTTGGCGATGCGTACCGCCGACAGGCGCCGCCACGCCGCTGCTCGAGCCCCGTCGGCGGAGGAACACGCGACGCCGTCCGATCCAGCCTGGGACGTGTTGGGAGTCCGCGCCCGTTCGCTTGACGCCACAGCGATGAAGCGGATCAATGGCCGCATGCGGACGCGGTACAAGGGGGGGCTGCAGATCACCGCCGTCCGGCCTGGTTCGGCCGCGGCCAATCAAGGGGTGGAGCCAGGCGATGTGTTGCTTGGCATCCACGGCTGGCAAACGGTCACACTCAAAGACCTCGCCGGGATCCTTGAACATCCCGACGTCAAACGGGGACCCCGGGCGCGGTTCTACATCGTCCGCCAAGACGAAATGCTCTATGGACACTTTCGACTCGCCGACCAATCGGGTACGAGCCGACGCTAGACCTTGAAGCACCGCATCGTCCCGGGGCAGATTCAGACGGCGTCCCCGCAACGCCCGCGTCTGCCGACCCAGCCGGGACGGTGCCTTTCTATGTCCCTACCAGCTTCGGGCGGTTTCATAGGCGACGATCTTGTCTTCCTGCTGAAGCGTCAGGGCGATGTCGTCGAGGCCGTGGAGCAGCTTGTCCCGGCGGCTGGGGTCGATTTCGAACCGCCGCTCAAAGCCGGCTCCGTCGGACACCGTCTGCTGCTGCAAATCGATCGTCAGCTCATACGGTTGACGCTGTGACGCACGCTTGAATAGCTCGTCCACGTCGGGGTCGGGTAACGTGATCGGCAGCAGGCCGTTTTTGAAACAATTGTTGAAAAAGATGTCGGCGAAGGAAGGGGCGATGACGGCACGAAAACCGTAGTCGTCCAGTGCCCAAACGGCATGTTCCCGGCTGCTTCCGCTGCCAAAATTCTGGCGGGTGATCAACACCGATGCTCCCTGCACGGCGTCCTGGTTTAACTCGAATACCGGGTCTGGCGTTTCCCCGTCATCGAGGTAGCGCCAATCGTAAAACAGAAACTGGCCGAAACCGGTTCGCTCAATCCGCTTGAGAAACTGCTTGGGGATGATTTGGTCGGTATCGACGTTGGCGCGATCGAGAGTGGCGACGTTGCCTCGGTGCTGGGTAAACGGTTTCATCACCATCGGATCAGCCCTTGTATTGCCATTGACGGATATCGATAAAGTGGCCCTCGATGGCGGCGGCGGCGGCCATCGCCGGGCTGACCAAGTGGGTTCGCCCCCCCTTCCCCTGGCGACCTTCGAAATTGCGATTGCTGGTACTGGCACAGCGTTCCCCGGGTGCGAGTTTGTCGGGGTTCATCGCCAAACACATGCTACAGCCCGCTTCCCGCCAGTCGAATCCGGCATCAGTGAAGATTTGATGGAGCCCTTCACGCTCGGCTTGCTGCTTCACCTGGCCGCTGCCGGGGACCACCATCGCATTGACCGAATTGCGGCAGCGGTAGCCTTTGACCACGGCGGCCGCCGCCCGCAGATCCTCGATCCGGGCGTTGGTGCAGGAACCGATGAAGACCCGTTCGACCGGCACCTCACCGATCGGGGTGCCGGCGCGAAGTCCCATGTACTGCAGCGCCTGGGCTGTGGATCGCTGATCGACCGGATCAGAAAAGTCGCCGGGGTCGGGGATCGCATCGCTGACACCACGCACCTGGCCTGGGTTTGTCCCCCAGGTCACTTGGGGTTCGATTTCGGCTCCTTGGTAGACGTTGGAGCGGTCGTAGTCTGCCCCCGGGTCGCTCGGCAGTTGCTTCCAACGCTCCACCGCGGCGTCGAAATTTTGCGGGACTTCGGGGCGACCCCGGAGGTAGTCAATCGTGGTCTGGTCGGGGGCGATCATCCCGGCCCGGGCTCCTGCCTCGATCGACATGTTGCAGACGGTCATCCGCTCTTCTATCGACAATGCCCGAACGCAATCGCCGGTGTACTCCAGCACGTAGCCGGTTCCCCCCGCGGTGCCGATCTGGCCGATCAGATAGAGGATCATGTCCTTGGCCGTGACGCCGCGGGCCAGCTCCCCATCGACCCGCAGCTCAAACGTCTTCGGTTTGAACTGCAGTAACGTCTGCGTCGCCAAGACATGCTCCACCTCGCTGGTGCCGATCCCAAAAGCGAGGGCACCGAACGCACCGTGGGTGGCGGTGTGGGAATCGCCACAAACGATCGTCATCCCCGGCTGGGTGTAGCCATTTTCCGGGCCGATGACGTGCACGATCCCTTGGCGGACGTCGCCGATGTCGAACAACCGAATGTCAAATTCGGCGCAGTTTGCCCGCAGCGTTTCGATCTGCTTGCGGCTGATCGGGTCGGCGATCGGCAAACTGCGGTCGGTTGTCGGCACGTTGTGGTCTGGCGTGGCGATCGTCCGTGCGGGACGCCGTACCCGGCGGCCGGCGAGCCGTAGTCCCTCAAACGCCTGAGGACTGGTCACCTCATGCACGAGATGCAGATCGATGTACAAGACAGCCGGGCCCGATTCAGGGGCGTCGACAACATGCTCGTCCCAGATTTTGTCGAGCATGGTCCGCGGGGCGGACGGATGGGCGTCGGACATGAGGTTCAGACGAATAGCCTAAAAGTTGCTTGGAAGGAGGCGCGGTCATTGCAGTCACTCTCAACTGTCCGTGTGAAACTGTCAATGGCTGGCCCGATAGGGGTAAGGAATCCCTGCGTGCTCTCCGCTGCCAATACGTCTTGGCTAAGGTTGCCCGAAGGCCTCCGGGGAGCGATGATCAAGGAACGTGTATGACCCTGAACGTTGGCCGCTCCCGAGGGCACTCTGATGGCGCTTCCTCCCTGGACAATCGAACTGCTCCGCCGCGGGATCACCGATGTGGCGAACAAGGCGGGCGAACCAGAAACGCTCCGCCGGCTCAAAGACCAAGCGACCGGCTTCATCCAGGAACTGCCTGAGTCGGCTGCCCGGGGGATCAACCGGGTGATCCAGACGGCCGAGGCGGGAAAGGAGTCGGTGCAGCGGTGGAGCCGGCGACACACCTCCTTGGCAGTCCCGCTGCTCAATGCCAGTGGGGTGCTGTACCACGAACTGGGAACTGGCATCGCAGTCGCAGAGCGGGTATCGGAGGTAGGCCGGGAGATGTTTGCCGGCGATGTGGTCCTGGGGCCGGAAGTGACGCACCGAATCACCCGGCGTCTGGAACGTGCACTCCCCGATCGCGAAGGGATCGCCGTGGCCGTCGCGTCGAGTTTCCCTGCCGCCCTCTCAGCACTGGCGCTGGTCGGGACCGAGCGATCCCTGGTGGTGCACCGCCACGAAGCGGTGCGAATTCTCGAAGGAATCCCGCTGCCGGAGGCGTTCGGGACGATTTTGCCGATGGTTGCCGAAGTCGGTGCGGTGGATCGGGTGGAGTCCGAAGATTTTGAAGGGATCGAGCGTGCCTGCGTGATCTCCGCCGACGACGGCATCCGGGAGGCCACGCCGCTGGAGCTGGCAGCCGACGATGCGATCCAGGCGGTGATCCTGCCGGTGGCGACCCTTACCGATTCCCCCTCCCGAATCGTTCCCTCGGCCGAAGCGATGCTGCGCAGCGGCGCCGGGTTGGTCGTCCTGCCCGGCAACGGCATCGCCGGAGGGCCACCCTGTGGCATCCTGGTCGGCCGCCGAGAGGAGATTGAGACAATTCGGATCTCAGCATCATGGCCGGCGTTGGAGGCCAGTTTGGCGGTCCAAGCCATGATGGCGGCCGCGGTCGAGCCCGCGGAGGAAAACGCCTCCGATGCGATCCCCCCCATCGACGCGTTGATCTCGACCTCGGAAGCGAACCTCCGGGACCGCGCCGAGCGGATGGCCACCCGTCTGAGCGCCCACGATGCGATCGCAACGACCCGCGTCGCCGATGAGGAGGCTCGCATCACCCCCGAGGGCCGCTGGCGGATCCCGTCTCGCCAAGTCGTTGTGACCCATCACACACTGAGTCCCGACCAGTGGGCACGAAAACTCGCCGATGACCTGCCGGCGATCGCCGTGGCCGTGGGGGACGATGGCGTGCAGGTCGACCTCCGCTGGCTCGATCCAGCCCATGACGGTCAGCTCGCCGAAGCGCTGGGAAGGAACTGATACCCACCTTCAACGACGAACGATGCCGGGGCATAATCGCTCCCTTTTCCACTCGACTTCCTCTGTGGGCAGCGACGCATGTTCGAAGACAAGATCGGTCCCGCAGGCGTGACCTTTGACGACGTCCTGCTGCTGCCGCGCTTCAGCGAGGTGGTCCCCAGTGAGGTCGACCTCGGGTCCCAATTGACCTCCCGGATCCGACTGCAGATCCCGCTGCTGTCCTCGCCGATGGACACTGTCACCGAAGCCAACATGGCGATCGGCTTGGCCAAAGAAGGGGGGCTCGGGATCATCCACAAAAACCTCTCGATCCGCCGCCAGACCGAAGAGGTGCTGAAGGTCAAGCGGTCAGCCAACGGAATCATCGTCGACCCGGTCACCCTGCTGCCGGAAGAACGGGTTGGCAAGGCGGCGGAGTTGATGGACCAAGCGAACGTCTCGGGGATCCCGATCGTCCAGCCCGATCGCACCCTGGCCGGCATCCTGACCCGCCGCGACCTCCGCTTTCTCGAAAATCCCAACCTCCCCATTTCCGACGTCATGACCTGTGAAAACCTGGTCACCGCGGTAGGAAATGTAACGCTTGAGGAAGCTGAGCGGATTTTAACGGGAAAAAGGGTCGAGAAACTTCTGCTGGTTGACGAAGAAAGAAAACTAACGGGACTGATCACGATCCGTGACATCGACATGATGAAACGGTTTCCCCGTGCCTGCAAAGACCCTCAAGGCCGATTGCGGGTGGGGGCGGCGATTGGCGTCGCCGATTTCGAACGCGCCGAAGGTTTGATCCAAAAAGGGGTCGACCTGCTGGTCGTCGATTCGGCCCATGGCCATAGCCGAAACGTGATCGAAACGGTCCAGGAAATCAAACGACAGAAAGGATGGGAGATCGACGTCGTCGCGGGGAACGTTGCGACCGCAGAAGGAACGAAGGACCTGATCGATGCCGGGGCCGACGCGGTCAAGGTTGGGATCGGACCAGGATCGATCTGCACCACGCGGGTCATCAGCGGTGTCGGCGTCCCCCAGATCTCGGCGATCCTCGAAGCGGCACAGATCGCCGAAGAACGGAACATTCCCATCATCGCCGATGGCGGGATCCGCTTCAGCGGTGACATCACCAAAGCAATCACGGCCGGAGCCAGCACCGTGATGATCGGCAGCCTGTTTGCCGGTCTCGCCGAAAGCCCCGGCCGCAAGATCCTCTACCAAGGACGTACCTTCAAGACGTACCGCGGTATGGGATCGATGGGGGCGATGGTCAAAGGAAGTAGCGATCGGTACCGCCAAGAAGGCACCGAATCGGGCAAGCTGGTCCCGGAAGGTGTCGAGGGGAGGGTGCCGTTCAAAGGCCCGCTGAGCGATTACGTCTATCAGCTGGTCGGCGGTTTACGAGCCGGCATGGGATACGCCGGCACACGGACGATCGACGAACTGCGAATGGACGGACGGTTCATTCGCGTTTCGGCGGCAACGGTGAGGGAGAACCACCCACATGACATCACGATCACGCAGGAATCACCGAACTACAGCCCCGATGTCTATGTGGGTGAGACGTCTTAGTCTCGCCTGCCTGATGCTCGGAAGCTTATCGCTCACCGCCGCTGCCCAATCGCCGGCGGCCCAACAGGGCAGCTCGCTGCGCCCCGTGCCGAAAGAGCCATCGCGGGTGATGACCCAGCAAAATCCCCGCCCCTCGGCCCCCGTACATCCGGCTCGCCGAGCCGGATCGTCACCGCAAG
>CAYWXT010000043.1:14702-28667 GCA_964462125.1 uncultured Pirellulaceae bacterium
CCTCGGCCCCCGTACATCCGGCTCGCCGAGCCGGATCGTCACCGCAAGGCGACTCCCAAGCCAATCCCCGCCCCTCGACGCGGAACCTCCGCTGGCGGACCAGCCGCAACGTTCAGGCCAGTTCCAACGCCCAGGCCGATTCCCGGCGCGCGAATCGAACCGCCATCCCGAATCGGCTCCGCGAAGGCTCCTCGTCGGCCCCGCTGCGATCATTTTCGAATGCGGCGAAGGGAACCCCTCAGAGAGGCGTCGCCCAGGTCGCTGGTGAATCACCGTCGGCTGATGAGAAGATCGACTACTTTGCTGATCCCTTCGCCGAGCCATCGCCGACAGTCGTCCATGCTGGCGGTCGCGCGGAGGCAACGCAGCCCGGGCAATCCGAAGGGCCGACCTTCGGAGAGCTGATTCGCGCCAGCGGCGAGTCGGAGCAACCGCTGCCATCTCCCACGCACGACGAGCCAGAGAACGCGCCGGTCAACCCAGAGAGCGCGCCGGCGCGTTCGACGCAGCTCGATCAAGCCGATCAAGCCGATCAAGATGACTCGACCGAGATGCTGATCCCGCCCGCCGCCGAAAGCCAGCGCGATGCGGATCAGCCTCCGCCGTCTCCCTCCGATGTGCCGTCGCAGCAGCCGAACCCCTTTGACGAACCTTCTGGGGAACCGCAGTCCCCTGAAGAACCGCAGCTCCTCCCCGATGCCCCGATCCAGCGGCGGGGGGCCCCTCCCTTTCAATTCTCCGATGAGATGCAGCCGCCCCCGGTAGGGATCACCTGCGAGGAGTTTCGGCAACGCATCCGTGAGCGCACGATCAGCGATGTTTCGCTCGACATCAGCCCCCCGTTCCGGCCTGACATCCTGGACCAAGCCGAGTATGAACAGGAAATGGCTGACTTCCGCGACGTTCAACCGGTTCGCACGTGGCGAACGAGGGACGGTCATGAACTCGGATCGGGGCGGCTCCACGACCTGGCCTACGAACAGGTCGTGATCGAAACGGAATATGGTGCAACCGAAGAACTCCCGGTCAATCGGCTCAGCGAGGCCGACCTGGCTTACATCTCGGAAAACTGGGGACTCCCCTTCGAATGCCTGATCGAACAGGTCGAGTTCACGCCTCGCAATTGGGACCCGACGACGGTCACCTGGGCAGCGTCGAATCTGCACCACTACCCGGCCTACTTCGAGGACGTGAATCTGGAACGTTATGGGCATACCGCCGGCCCGATTCTCCAGCCGGTTATCTCCTCGGCCCACTTTTTCGCCAACATCGCGGTGATGCCGTACAAAGTTGGCATGCATCCGCCGAACGAATGCCAGTACGCTTTGGGGTACTACCGCCCCGGGAACTGCGCCCCGTGGATCCTGCCTCCGGTGCCGCTCAGTCTCCGTGGGGGCCTGACCCAAGCCGCCTGGATGACTGGGTCGTTCGTGCTCATCCCGTAGGATGGGCTGTATGTCACCAGCCGCCGACCGCTTACCGATCGTTCGCAAGCTAGCCGAGGGAACCACGCCGGCGGAGGTCTTCGCACACCTTCGTCACCGGCCCCGCTGCATTTGGCTCGATTCCTCCAGCGGAGATCTCGGGATCAGCGGTCGTTACTCGTTCTTGTCGGCCGACCCGGTACGCTGGCTGGCCGCGCCGCTGGGGGGACACAATCCCTGGCCGCAGCTGCAGTGTTGGCATCGTGAGTTACCCGGCACCACCATGCCGGGACTGCCCCCGTTTCAAGGTGGGCTCGCCGGCTTGGTCGGTTACGAAGCAGCGACCTGGATCGAGTCGGTGAGGCCGGCCCGACGCAATGACCTACCCACCGCCGCCATGGCGATCGGTCTGTACGATTGGACGATCGCGTTCGACCACGCCACCGGCGATGCCTGGTTGATCAGTCAGGGACTGGGGGCCGAGACGGACGAGGAACGTTTTCGGCGCGCCACCGAGCGTGCCGACCTTGCCGAACACTGGCTGGCAGAGTCAGCGCGGGCACCATCGGCAGCCGCGAATGCGGTGTCGGCCGAGAGTTCACCTTCCCTGGCCGGGCACTTGACCCAGCAGTACCCGACGCCCTGCGCGGGGGTCACCAGCAACTTCAGCGGCCCCGGTTTCCGTGACGCGGTCGCCGAAATCGTCCGCCGCATCTGCCGCGGCGATTCCTTTCAAGTCAATCTGGCGCAGCGGCTGCTCCGACCGGCGACCGACTCCTCGGCGGAACTCTACCTTCGGCTCCGGCAGCACAACCCGGCCCCCTTCGCCGGTTACTTGGACGCAGGCGATTTTCAGCTCCTCAGCTCTTCCCCCGAAGGATTCTTGAAGGTCCGCAATCGTCATGTGGCAACCCGCCCGATCAAGGGTACCGTGGCACGGACCGGTGACCTGGTCGAGGACGCAAGGCTAGCCGAGCAGTTGCAACAGAGTGTCAAGGATCACGCCGAGAACGTGATGATTGTTGACCTGATGCGAAACGACCTCTCCCGCGTCTGCGAAGACGACAGTGTCCGGGTGTCCCAACTCTGCCAGATCGAGCGCTACCAGCACGTGCAGCACCTGGTGTCGGCGGTCGAAGGGCGGTTGCGGCGCGGGGCGGGAACGGTCGACTTGCTCCGCGTCTGCTTCCCCGGCGGGTCTGTGACCGGGGCGCCAAAGGTGGAAGCGATGTGGACGATCGCCGAGTTGGAACCAAACACCCGCGGCCCCTACTGCGGCTCGCTCGGTTACATCAGCTGCGGTGGCGCGGCCGACTTCAACATCCTGATTCGAACGATCACCGCGACCGGCGGCTATTGGCAAATTCCCGTCGGTGGCGGGATCACCGCGCGCAGCGACCCGGCGGCCGAAGAGGCCGAGACGTGGACCAAGGCCGCCGGGATGCTCGAAGCGACCGGCGCGGAAATGGGGGTCGCCCCCGATCGGTAAGAACGCCTTCCAAAACGGCCGATGCCAGGAGTCCGCGGATGTCAGGGCTCGATTTCGTAGACGGTCATCACGGAGATCTTCAAACTCAATCCGTCCAGGGTCGCAGCGGTCAATTGCCCCTCGGTTTCGGGCATGACGAGTTCGTCCTCCCCGTAACCGGAGAATCTCGCCATTTGGAAACTTTCGGTCTGCTGGTCCTGGGCAGCGATGCGGCGGAGTTTGCCCAAACCGATCCCGGCGGCGGAGGCGATCAACTCCGCCGAATCTCGCGCCTTTTTAAACGCCTGCTGCATCGCCTCTTCGCGTTGCTCAGGTTCCGCCGTCGCTGTGAATACGATCCGCGGTCCCGATGAATCATCGCCGTCGCCAAACCCGAATCCGCCGAACGATTCTTCCATCATCTCTTGCATCTGCTCCAAGGACTCCCTCGCCTCGTCGTCCAAATCAGGCTGATTCTTCTTGCCTGCCAAGTCGCGACTCACGACTTGTTCCTTGAGCCGTTGCGGCAGCAGGGCCAGGGCATCACGATCGACATCGGGCAGTGCCCACTGAGCGGTCAATCCCGCGATCGCGGTCACGATCTCGGGGGTATCGTCGGGTACCGACGCCGGGACTCCCGAAGCCCGCATCTGGTACTGCATCATCTGCGCTGCCTGTCGCTGCTGCTCGGATTGACCACTTTCGAACTTGGTCGAGGTGAAGGTGATTGACTCGGGATCTGCATTCATCGCGACAAGGTCCTCCCGCACCTTCTCCTTGTGGTCCATCAACGATTGTGCCGCCGATTTTGCATCGATCCCTTGAGCCTGGACGCGCATGGTCAGTTCCAGTCGGCTCGGCTCCAAACTGACCTGGCCGACCCCGGTAGCCATCACGCCGTCACCCCCGCCGCCCGGCATATATTGCGCGGAGGCGGGCTCCGCAACCGCCACCGATCCGAGAAGCAGGAGAAACGCGAACCAGGGTGCCGGGGCGGAGACAGGGTCACGAAGTCGATCGATGTGCAGGCTCATCATTGTTTCCTAGTGTGGAAGGAGAGGTTGGGAGTGAGGAGGTGATTCGGGCTGTTAAACAGAGCCTAGTGGGTTGTCACAGCTGGATTTTAGCGTGCGTCTGCCGCAGTGTTTGCGCCCGTCCGATAAAATTGAAACGCAGCGGCGCAAGCCGTGCGGCCCCACCGAACCCTTGCAACGCAGCTGCAACGCAACGGCGCAAGCCGTGCGGCCCCACCAAACTTTTATCCGTAACCAAGCCCTAAGGCAAAAAACCGTTACCGGTACGTAACAGTTGACGCCGCACCGCGACCACACGCTCGTCTTTGAACGGTCGCAGAGCACGGTACAGCGCCCCCAACTGGTGACTTTCAACATTTTCAACACATGTGGCGTAAATCTTCACCGCTCCGTCATCGCTATGACCGGCTTTGGCGAGAGAGACGGCCACCAACGGCAGCGCCAACTCCCAATTCGACAATCGCCGCAAAACGTCATCCGGATCGATGGGCTCTCCCGCGGCGAGTCGCAGGGCGTCTGCAAATGCGGCGACGCGAGTTTCTGCGCCGCTTGGGAAGCGGCTCAACGACTCCAAAAGGACGGTCGGCGGCTGTTGTTGAAATACGAAGTCTCTTGGGGTTTCGTAACCCACTGCACTGATCGGCAACGAGCCGGACAACGACTCAAGCGGGTGATCGATCGACACCAACCGGCTCAGTGCCGCTTCCGCCACGACATCGATCGGGTGGCTCAACAAGACCGTCGCCCTGGCCGCCGCCAGTTGTCGCAGATCGGAGAGCGCCACTGCCGTGGCGACTCGTGTCAACAAACTATCCTGCTCCGCCTGTTCAAGAATCACCAACGCCTCGGCGCCGGCGTGACGGCGGCTGACAAAGGTCAACGTGGCAAGCAGGACCGCGCGCTGCTCGTCGGACGTCGCATCCGGGTACGCCTCGGTCACCCAGTCGAACAGGATCGGCTGCCCCGGGTGGGAAAGCCCCGACGGATGCGACAACATGCGACTCGAATCGACCTCCCAGTCGTCTCCCGTGGGATGGGCCAACTCCTGCGCCGACTCCTCCCCCAGCATCGCTTGGATGATCAGCTGCGTCAGGGCGGAAAGCGATTCATCATCTTCCAGGCCCTGCACATCGATCTGGTCGTAGAGCCAGCCGGCCGCGGCGGTGTGATCCGTTCGCATCGCCTCCTTGAGCCGCTCCCAACTCGGGTCGTTCGGCTCGGTCCAAGCAACCTCCGATTTTTGCAGCCAGCTCAACCGCTCATCGTCCGGCAACCAGCTGATGATATCGAGCCACCGCGGGGCGTCCTGCAACGGCGTTTCCGACTCAAGCCGTTCGATCAGGTCCGGCACCCGGTCGGTGTAGCCACAGGCCAACCAAGCCGCTTCCGCCCATGAGCGTTCGACAGGATCGTCCGAATCGATCAGCCCGTCCACCAGCGGTTCGCATTGTTGAAGCCAGCTTGGGCGCCGAACCGAGTCATCCTGGTCCTGCCAGCGCTCGAGCCAATAGGCCGTCAATCCGATTCGCTCGGAATCGAGGTCATCCGCGATTTCGGAATCGGTCGCCAACTCGTGCGTCGCGCCACCGGCCTCCGCCGAGTCCAGGCCTTGAGTGTCTCCCTCCCCGGAGGCCGCAGAACGACCGCCGAGCATCCGAAATGCCCAGCCGAATACACCACCACCCTCGTCGCTTCGATCGCCGTTGGGCTCCACATCCGACGGGTCCGATTCCACCTCGCTCTCATCCCCGGTTTCCTCCTCCGATCGATCCTCGGTTGTCTCACGCGGCTGAGCGGGAGCCTCCCCAAAAAAATCATCGACCACATCGATGGACGCTCCCCCTTCGGGCTGGTTCGTCTCCTCGGTCGGCAGTGACGCCTCCGGCGATCCATTTTCCGGCACCAATGAGGCGTCCTCGGCAGTGACGTCTTCCGATGCGACGTCTTCGGAGGCAACGTTTTCCGAGACGTCCGGCGGGGCGAAAGACTCCGGGACCGGATGCATCAACGGGGCGTCCACCAACCGGGACCATTCCTGGGGCGCGACCCGCGACTTCCAACGGTCCCGTTCGGCGCCAACCCGTTGTTCCCGGAACTCGCGAAGGCAAGCGAGCAACCCTTGCAACGCCGCGACGCGAGTCGGACGATGCGGCGATTCGAGCAACTCCGCCAGCTTGGACCGCATTTCCGTCGGCGCGACCCGGGCCAACATCCGCGCCCCATCAGCCTCCTGCGCCGGCTCGTCTCCGTTGATCCATTTGACTGCCAGGTTGGTGAGCGGTTTCAGTTGGCGCTCGCGTTGATACTCCTCGACCGACTCGTAGACGAGAGAAAAATGATCGTCATCTTCGAGCATGTAGTTCGCCACCGCTGCGGCCGTGTCTCGGTGCAGGATATGCGGCAGGGTCGTCGCCGCCTTGGATTGCACGAAAGAATCCTCGTCGTCCAAGGCCTCGAGCACCGCGGCGCTGAGCGACGGAGGAAGCGTGCGGGCGCCACCGGCAAAGAGGCCCGAACTCCAACTGGAGACACCGTTGCCGCCCAAATGCTGCTGACAGGCATCCAAGGCCGCCGCCCGCACTCGCCAACGCGAATCGTGCATCAATTCCGCAAGGGCATCGGCCGCAACCTCGTTGGCGGCCAGTTGACCCAGCGTCTTCGTTGCATAGACCAACAGATCCTCGTCCGATTCGGTCTTCAGGTAATCGACCAAACTGGCGGTCACCTCATCGGTCGGGGATTCACTCAGGTGACGCAGCACGGCGGTCCGCACGCTGGGACTTTCATCCGCCAGTAACCGCTGCAATCGATCCTTCTCCGTCAGAACACCGACCTGACTTTGCGCGGCAACGGCGAGTTCACGCACCAGGGAATCTGAGTCTCGCGACAGTTCGTCGATCAGGGGTTGGTCTTGCGAGGTGAGCGTCTGCACCAGTTTCCTCGCTGCGGCGCGGCGCCGCGGCGCATCGAGGCTGGCGATCGATTCGAGCAGCCCGATCGATTCGAGTCGCGTCGTCGGACCGGCCAAGATTCGGTAACGGACCTCTCGCAATAGTTGTCGCTGTTCATCGCGGAGCGCGTCCGACTGGTGCAATATCAGCGAGATATGCTCGGCGACCGCGATGCCGCCCGAGACCGCCTGCTCTGCGATCTCTTGACGGCGGACCGCAGGAGCGTCGAGTAGGTCGCGAACCCGCTGCGCTGCAATCTCCGGGTCTAACTCATCGCTGCCGACGCGATCTTGATCGGAATCCCCATCGTGTTCAGGAATCTCGCGGAGCCACCCCAACAATGGCTCCAGCGACGTGCTCTGGAGCGTCGCTGGAATCCACGGATCGATGCCGTCGACCGGCGCGCCCCACGACTCGAGAATTTCCAGCGCCATCAATTGGCCACCCAAGGAACCGGTGCGCAGAAGATCAACCACCTTGCCCGCCGTGGCTGATCGGTGCCCTTCCAATCGGCGGCTGGCCGCCGCGCGAATCGACGGGTTGCGCCGCTGTAGCATCGTCGCCAGTTCATCGATCTCCGTCGCCGAGGGCACACCACTGGCAACCAACACCTGCTGGAGACGCGGGTCGGCCTGTTCGGCATGTTCGTCCAACCAGGTTTGTAGCGGCGCCGACTCCACGAACCCGCTCCGTGAGGCCACGACATCACCCGAGGTGTCGACGATGCGGATCGCCGGTAAAGTGCCCACATCCATTTGCTGGGCCAGTTGCGGTTCCTCGTCGACATCCACCTTCGTCACCACCCAGTTCCGCCGGATCTCCTCCGCATCAGATGACGCCAATTCCCCTTCCAACTTGCGGCACCAAACGCACCAGTGAGCACCAAAAACGACCACCAGGGGACGTTGGTGCAGCAACGCCAGTTGGCGGGCCGGTTCAAAACCGCTGGCCAGATCCAACGCGTCATCACTCCGCGTGGAAGCGTCCGGCGCTGAACTGCCACCCGGTATGAACGTCTCCTCCAGCGCATCCTCCGAGGCGTCCGCACCCTTCACGACATCTTCTGCTTCTGCTCCCCCAAAGAATTGGTCCACCGAATCGAAGTCGTTCCGGTCGCTCGGCGTTGTCGGAGGCGCGTTCTGTTGACCGGCCGCTGGCATGCCGCCCACCCAGCCCAGAAGCAGTCCTGCAGCGATCAATCGGATTCGTATCATCAGCGTTCATTTGCGTTTGGCGGTGTTTCAACGAGCCCCGTCAGCGCTTGACCATCCTCGTTTGCGCCGTGAACGATCTTTTCCCAATACACGTCGTGCTCAAAGTCTGGACTGTTCTCATGGTCATGACAGCTCAGACACTGTTCCTGCGCACGATACGGAGTCTTGACGCGCGGGTTGGCGACATGTGCTTGGGATGGCCCATGGCAATTCTCGCATCCGACGTGAACCAGATGACTCGATTGCGATACGCTCGCGAAGCCATCGGTCATTCCATAGCCGGTCGTATGGCACTGCTGGCAATACGGGTCGAAATGGGCCCCTCTTTCGGCCAGCACGTCCCACGCGTGGCTGTGGCGTGACTCATGCCAAACCGCGTCGTCGGCGCGGTGACACGACGCGCACGCGTCGGAGCCAGCAATCGCGTAGTCGCTCCGGTCGCTGACCAACGAAGGGACGAGCCCCGTCGACTCGGCCGTGAAATCTCGCTCCGCCAGCTTGCGATAATAGGCGGCCAGGTTATCCAATTGGTCAGGATCTTCGTCATAGCTGCTTGCCACCTCCACGATTTTCGCTGCACGGGAAACCGACTTTTCACGATCGGGTCGCGTGAGATCCAACCGGGCCATGAATTTCCCTTTGTTCGTGGCCGACAAGACGGTCACGAAGCCGACCGACTGGGGACTGACCGCTTGGCCGGTCGGCCCGCCCACGACGAAGTCGACTTCTGGAAGCGATTCCGCCAGTTGCCGAAGTTCCGATTCCTGCATGTAGGCCAGGACGATCCGCACATCGGCGCGGAGCCCGCGAAGTGCGTCCAATGCCGCCGGCAACGGTTCGCTGGTTTCCCACCTTTCGTCGTCAACACGGTCGGGATCGATCACACCCACCACAGCGATCCGGAGCCCTCCGCGGTCCATGGTCACAACCGATTGCGGACTCCATGACGCATCGACGCTGCTCAGGTTCGCTCCCAGCCACGTCACCCCGGTCCGCTCGCTCAGCTGCTGCAGCACCCCGGGGCCAAGCTCCGCCTCAGCATCACCGACATTGTGCGCCGCCAATCCCATCGCCTGCATCCCGCGGAGGATCGACTCCAGCTTCAACTGTTGATACTCCGTGGTCCCGCTGGCCGATCCACCCGCATCGAGGACCAGGCTGGCGAGTTCGCGCTGCGTCGATTCGATTAACGTGCCGCGACGGGCGAGCCCACCCGATTGATTCGCCGCGCACCCGCAGGGTGTGATCCACCCGGCGGTGTCGCCACTGACATAGACGGCGACGCCTTGCGGCTCAGACCGGCAGCCGGCAAGCCCCAGCAGGCCGGCGATGGCGATGCACAGCAGCGATGGCCGGCGAAGTGACATCACATCAACAGACTGTAAATGAGGATATTGACGTTGACCTGTTCCGCGTTGGTGATTTCATTGCCACCACAGCAGCAGCAACCCTGGGTGTTCGACGTGTCATTCAAGCCGTCTTGGGAATACAACACGCCCAGCCGGGTGCCAAAATGAATGCCCTCCAGCGGTTTCGGCGTTCCCTTCTTGGCCTCCAACTGGTCAATGTCGTAAACCGTGTGGAAGACAAGGTGATCCTGGTCGAGTGTTTCCAAGGGACGATCGGAAAAGATGGTCGCCATTTCACGACGGAACGACCGGTTCCAATCGGTGGAGGAACATCCCGCCGAGGCCAACAGGAAGCCGCCGCGTTCGACGAATCGGCGAAGGTTGTCCCGTTCTTCCGGCAACAGCGTGAACTCACCCTCGCCGGTCATGATCACGATCGGGAATTGATAGATCTCCCCCGATCCCAGCTTCACCGAATGCAAGCGGCGACTGGTGCTGATCGCCGAATCTTGTTCCGCCCGGCGGAGAAAGTGATCGGCGAAACATTCGCTCGTCTTCGTCCCGGCATAAATCAGGTTGGCGACCTGAACGATGCTCGCCGCCTCGCCACCCTGGTTCGCCGGGTCGGCAACGACGCCTGAAGCGGAGGTGCCGTCGTTCTCCGCCGCATGGAGTGTGGCGATCCCGGCAAGCGTGGCGATTCCCGTTGCCGTCACCAACGTCAGTGCAATGAAAAGTCGGTTCATGAGTAGCTCCTGATTGTCTTCGAAATCGTGTTATCTTCGGTATGGCACTGTCGTCGTGACCGTTCAATCCGGCATTTCTTCGGTCAGTCGGCGAAAATACTCGGTGACCTGGGAACGGTATTGCCGCGGGATCGCCTGGTCGGCTTGCCCACCGGCTGCGGTGGAGATTTCTGTCTCAACCGATGCGCTGCCACCTCCCGGGACACCGCGAACGTTCCGAGATGCCACGCCGCCCGAGGTCTGGTCACCTTGCCCCTGTGCCGCGGCGGCGGGCGTCGGCAGCGATCCATACATGCCGACGTTCTCGGGTCCCGGGAAACGTTGGGCGAATCCGCCGGCGGCACCGAATCCCATCCCGGGCCCCGCCCCACTGGACCCTGGCTTCATGCCCATCATATTGAGCATCTGCTGGAGCGAATCGCCGAGTTGAGGACCTCCGGCGGACGGGTTGAACGCCGCCTCACAACTTTCGCAGGCCTGATCGCCGAGCGCGTCGCACTGGCTGAGAAAACTTTCCAAGATATCAGCAGCCTCCGACGCATCGTCGCGTCCCCGTTCGAGCGCCCCATCGATCAAATGTTGTTGCGCCGACGCCATCAACGGCAGTGCATCGCTGGAACGCACCGCCTCGACGAACTCCTCGGCCGTCTGCCGGAGCTTCTCAAGCTCCGGGTCCTGCGGCAACTGTTCGGCATGGGTTTGGATATCGTCGAGCAATTCATCCAGCGCTTCGCGCCACTGCTGTTGTTCGCTCTCCAAGTCGGCGATCCGCCGCTGGGTCTCTTCGTCGTCGGGGTCGGCACTGTCTCGCAGCGAGTTGAGCCGCTGGGCCAGGTCACGTTGTTGGGCCGTGATTTGGGCGAATCGTTGCTGGTCCACCAGCAGCGGCAGGATTTCCTGCATGGTCCGCAGCGGATCGACCGCCTGGTCCTGCAGTTGTTGCCGGTTTTCAGCGGCCTGTTCCGCCAATTGCTCCAGTCGCATCTGTTGTTGTTCGCTAAGTGGCTCCTGCGATTCGGAGCTCGGCGTGGTCATCTCCTCGAGCTCACGAGCCATCTGCTCCGCCAACGCAGCCTGTTCCTCCAACTGTTTTGCCAGCTGTTGATCGACGTCGATCGGCATCGCCTGCTGGCTGAGTTTCTCGATCGCCTTCGCTGCCTCATCAGCCTTCTCTCGAGCCTCCTGTAATTTTTCGCGAAGTGCCTCGGTCGCGGCCGATGACTCGGGGGATTCAGCGGCATCGCCGGCCGCCTCGCGGGCTTGGCGAAGCGTCTCGGCGAGGCTCTCAAAATGGCGCCGGGCTTCCTCGTACTTGGCTTGCAGGCTCTCAGCGCCCTGGCGCCGAATCGCCATTTCTTGAAACTCTTGCGCGGAAATGATCCGGACCGTTGTCACGGGGGATTCGGCTCCCTTGGCCCCCGCAGGATCGTTGTCCTCGACCCGCGCGAACAGCTGAATCTCGTCCCCCGGGCGGAGCGAATAGCGGTTCAGCGGCAATTGCATCTCCACGTTCTGGCGGGAGGATGAGTCGACCTGCAAATCGACTTTCCGCGCCGGCGATCCGTTGAGCGACCGGTAGAGGGACAAACGGGTGATGCCATAATCATCTTCGGCCGAGATGACAACCGGCAACTCGATATCGGGGGTCGCCAGTGACATCGGGCGTGGGGAGGCGATGCGGACGACGGGTCGCTGGTCTTGCAGGATCGTGATCGTCCCCTCGACCCTCTGCTGCGATTCAATCCCTTCAATGTCGACCACGGACAACTCGAACCGGCCGGGACGCGAAAGCTGCATCGACCCGAGAACCGGAGGCGTCTGGTCGGTGGCTCCCGTGGACCTTACCGCGTCCTCGCCGGCACGCTCGTCGGCAGGCTTCAGCAGGACCTCTTCTCGGCTGTCGTCGCGGTATTGCAATCGCAACCGGCCTTTGCTCAGCGGCCGATTGCTTTTCACCTGCCATTGGACCTCCGTACCCGCCAAGCCGCTCAACCCGTCTCGGGGAATCGGCCCTTCGTAGGTTCCCGCCCCGGTGTACGCCGGTGGCGTGATCCGCACGGTCGGGGGAAGGATTTCGGGAGTCATCTGGACGTCCAAGCGATGGAACCGTGAACGCGAGGGACCGCTACGGGCATGCAACCGCAACGGCTCAGTGACGCGGGTCAGCAGTGTCTGCCATTGCTGCCCGTCGGCGGCGGCATCCGCCTTTCGTCCCGGCAACATGGGCAGCACGTTTTCGATCCCGTCATCGGTCACACTGACCAACTGCATCTTGGAAACCGCATCGGAGGAGACCTTGGCGGTCACCATCACGTCCTGGCCATACAGCACCGTCGTTTCATCCAATTCCAGCTCGATCCGCAATCCCGTGAACGGGGGCACGTCGGCCGCCGGCGTCAGGAAGCGACGCAGCTGAGTGCCGGCGACCGAAGGCATCGCCGCGGCGAGCAATCCGACCACCAGCACGATCCCGCCGCATGTCTGGACCGCGCGGCGAAGGCGACTCCAGGGGAATACGTCCGCCGGGGCGAAGCCGCGAAGTAACCCGCTGGCCCTGTCGACCGCCATGGCCGCCAGTCCCTCGGACAACGCGCCGGAGGGACGAACCGCGCGGCTGCTCAGTTGCCAACCGGCCAGGATCTCACCGCCGGTCGATTGGCGGCGGTCGATCCGAGCGGAGAGTCGGTCATGGTCCGTTTTACGAATCAAGTGGATGCCCCACGCCACGGCAAGGAGCCCGGCGAGTAACGGTCCACCCCGGGAAACCCACCAGCGGACCGCGGAGGGCAAAGCCCAGACAAGGTCCAACCACATCGCCGCGAGCAACGCCAACAGCAAGCCGGCGAGCGTCCACAGCGTCACCCGGATCGTCGCAAGGCAGATCGACCGGCGCCAGAACGGACGCAATCCCTCGGCGAGTTGGCGCCGCGGAATTTCCGGTAGCAGAGGATGAACGGCTGACATATTTCTTCGACTCCCCGTTTGTTTCCAACGCCCCGTCGCTTCTCAAGGATCAAATCAAACCGATCCGACGACGCACGACCCAGGTCCCGATCCATCCCGATAAGATCAACATCAACACCGATGGCCGGTCCCAGAGCGTTGTGCGAACCGTTTTGGTCGGCAGGTTTTCCCGCATTCGCTGCTCGAACCTGTCGACCACACTCGAGACCTCTTCGGGGCGCAACACCTCCCCGCCGCTGAGCTGGGCAACCCGTCGCATCAAGTCGGGACGAGCGTCGACGTCGAGACTTTCATACCATGGATCGCGAACCTCCATCGCCGTTTCGGCCAACACTTCGTCACTCTCACCCTGGACCACCGTCGCGGTATAGTAGCCGACGTCAAGCTCTCCCAGGTCGACACGAAAGACGGATTCATCCAACCCCGAGGCCGCGACGGCCACGCGGCGGGGCAGGGGTCCCTCGGTCGGTTCGAGCAACACCGTCAGATCGACATTTCCATCGGCGTCGGTGAACAATGCCGGTTGCTTGATCAGGATCGATGCGGTGACTCGGTCCCCCGCCATAAAACTCGCCAGGTCGGGGCGGATGGCCACCTGTTGCCCTGGCATCATGTCCTGCTGCGAGACGACCCACTGGATCAGCGATTGCCAGAGACTCGGATAGACTTCGTCCTTGTTCGCGTGCTCCGGCGGCAGAAAAGCCCACCGCCACATGCCCGCCCCCTCGACCACGATCGTCTGGCCACTGCCGTACGATTGGTAGGTGACGACCGGGATCGATTTTCCCGAGGCATCATCGATGCTCTGAATCAAA
>CAYWXT010000044.1:0-28635 GCA_964462125.1 uncultured Pirellulaceae bacterium
GCCCGTCTTCGCTGGCAGGCCCGTCTTCGCTGGCAGGCCCGTCCGCTGGGGGTGGTTCGGAAGTTGTGGGGAGTCCATCGTCGCTGCGGCTCGTCTGGCGTTGGTCGAGTAGCGGGTCGAAAATTTGGACCAGCGTGAACAGCAGCACCGCGGCGAGGGCGAGTGACACCAACCAGGGGGCGATCCGAGAGGGGCGGATGGAGCCACCATAAAAGTCGCTAGCGTCTGCCATCGCTCGCCGTTTGGCCCCTGCCATGGCGGTGCCCGCCCCAGGTGACCGCACAGTTTGGGCAGCAGAATCGCGGCTGCGAATCCGGGTCGGGGCATCCGAGACGCCCGAGTCGGCTGGGCCAACCGGGGTGACCGGAGCGGCGGACGCAACCGCTTGATGATCCGAGGCTGGCTCTTCGGCACCCGCTTCGCCGGGATGTCCATCCGGGCGTTCTTCGGCGTCCGGTGTGGCTGCCGAAAGCGGTTCCGGTGGGATGGCGAGTGAGGAAAAACTGCCGGCAGCCTTCCCGCCGCTGTGCGGCAAGTCATAGACCCGATCGCGGAGTCCCGGCGGTAACGGCGCGGACTTCCCCAACGCCATCGTCAGGATCTGGTGGCACCCCGCTGCCTCGGCCAGCATTGCGTCGGACTCCAGACAGGCCCGTTCAATCTCCGCCACCTGCTCCGGTGTGAGGGTGCTGTCGAGGTACTCTCCCATCACATTGGCGTCCTCCAAGGGGCCGACCGCCGCTGGCGCGGGGGCGGTCAAATCCCCGCTGGCGATCACTCCTTGGACGCGAGCCACCAGGTTGGTCGCGAACCCACTCTCTTCGATCTTCGCCCGCAACGTCTCGGCGTCGTGGGGATCGAGCGTGTTGTCGAGGTAAGCCAGCAACGTTCGGAGCGTCAGTCTCATCGCTGTGAATTTCGCAATCAGGAAAGAGGCGGAGTCGTTTGCACAACTCCTTGTTTGGTGCCGAGGCCTTTACATACCAGTTAGTGGCGCACGGAGCGGGGCATCGTGCAGGAAAACGGCGGGGCTCCGGAAAAAATTTTCGCGGTGCAAGAACGGAAGACGCCGTCCGGTAAACTACGGGGCATGTCCACTCCCACTGCAACGACGCCGCTGCTGACGCCCGAATTTCTGGGGAAGCTGGAACGGATGGAACTGGTCTCGCGAAAGGTTTTTCGCGGGCGGATGAAGGGGGAGCGGATCAGTCGCCGGAAGGGCCAGAGTGTCGAGTTCGCCGACTTCCGCAGCTACGTCCCGGGGGACGACTTGCGATTGATCGACTGGAACCTCTATGCCCGGCTCGACCAGATGTTCCTGAAACTCTTCCAGGAAGAAGAGGACTTACATTTCGACGCGTTGATCGACGCCAGCGATTCGATGAACTTCGGTGACCCGACCAAGCTTTGGGTGGCGAAGCAGATTGCTGGCGCGTTGGGGTATGTCGGGCTGTGCCGGGCCGACCGGGTCCGCGTCGCTGCATTGGGGCCGCACGGCGACCGCGCCCAGGTCCTTCGCGGGCGATCCTCGCTGTGGCGGATGCTTGCGTACCTCGATTCGGTCACTGGGGGCCAAAACGTGTCGCTTCACGAGGGTGTCAAGCGATTTTGTCTGCGGAGTCCGGGGGCGGGGATCGCGCTGCTGATTACCGACCTGATGGACAAGCGGGGCTACGAATCGGCGCTGCGGATGTTGGTCGGCCGCCGGATGGACGTGTTCCTCCTCCACCTGCTGTCGCCTGAAGAGATGGACCCACCGCTGCAGGGCGACCGGAGGTTGATCGACGTGGAGGATGGCGAGGCGGCGGAGGTCACGGTGACGCCCCATCTGCGGCGCCGCTATCAGCAGACGCTGAAGCGCTTTTTGGCCGGGGCCAAGGCGTTCTCTGCCCAGCGCGGCATCACCTACATTCCGCTGGTGACCGACCAACCGGTCGAGGCGATGGTGACCCGCTATTTGCGCGAGCGGGGGGTGGTGCGATGAGTTGGATACCAGCATTGCGGGATTGGTGGGCCTGGGGCCTGCTTGCCGCGGTCCCGATTGTCATCGTGCTGCTCTATTTTTTGAAGCTTCGTCGCGTCCCGGTGGAGGTCCCCAGTACTTACCTGTGGACCAAGACCATCGAAGACCTGCACGTCAACAGTCTGCTGCAACGGTTGCGGCGAAGTCTGCTGTTGTTGTTGCAGCTGCTGGCGGTCCTGTTGGCGGCGATCGCGCTGTTGCGTCCCGGCATTCGCGATGATGCCGAGGGGCGCGACCGGCTGGTGTTTCTGCTCGACGCCTCGGCGAGCATGGGGGCAAGTGACGTGGAAGGGGGCGACCGCCGCTTCGATCAGGCGCGGCGGCGCATCGGTGAGCGGATCGATGCGATGACCGACCGGGAGACGGCGATGTTGATCAGTTTCAGCGATCGCGCCGAGGTCCTGCAGTCGTTCACCTCCGAACGCAGCCGATTGCGTCAGGCATTGTCGCGTGCGCGGGTGACCGAGCGGAGAACGGACCTGGCCGAAGCCCTGCGATTGGCGGATGGTTTAGCGATCCCCTCGGCTGCCAGGGGCGGCGACGAGGGCGATGACGAAGGGGCCGCTTCGCCAACCCGCCCTGCCCCGGCGGAGTTGTTGCTCTACAGCGACGGCGGCTTCCGCCCCGCCTCGGCGGAGTTGAACCTCGCCAATCTAGTGCCGCGGTACCACGCCATCGGCAGCAGCAACGTCACCAACCTGGCGATCACCGCGTTCTCGGCAGAGCGGAACCCCAGCCGACCTGGCGAGGTGGAGGCCATCGCAACGGTTGCGAACCTTGGAACCACCCCGGCGTCCGCTTCTGCCACCCTGACCTCCGAAGGGACCTTGCTCGATGCCACTGCCGTGGAACTCGATCCGGGCGAACAGTCCGGCATTCCATTTAGCGTCGAAATTGAAGACGCGATGGGTTTGGAATTGACCTTGGAGGCGGAGGACGATCTGGCGGCGGACAACCGAGCGTATGCTGGCTTGTCGCCACCGCGGACCGTCACGGTGCTGGTGGCGACTCCCGGGAACACACCATTGAAACTGGGGCTCGAAACCGACCGCGCCGCCGAGATATGCCACACCGAATTCGTAACGCCGGCCTATCTGGAGTCGGACCAGTACGCCGCGCGGGCGGAAGCCGGTGCCGATGATTTGATCATTTTCGACCGCTGCGCGCCGCCACAGATGCCCCGCACCAATACGTTTTCGATCGGAGCCCTGCCGCATGAGGGCTGGTCGTGGCAAAGTGATTCGGCTCCCCCGATCGTGATCGACTTCGATCGTACCCACCCACTGTTGCGGTACGTCGAGTTGTACTCGTTGCTGATCTATCAGGGTCGGGCACTCTCGGAGCCGCCAGGGGCCAAATCGCTGGTCACCGGCGACGCGGGTCCGCTCCTATCTTTGGCCCAGCGCGATGGGTACCAGGACCTGGTGCTCGGTTTTGAGATCCTCGCCGCCGGTGAATCGGGAGGCTCCCAAACGAATACGAATTGGTACGCAGAGCGTTCGTGGCCGGTGTTCCTGCTGAACGTGCTACGGTCCTTGGGCGGGGCGGCGGAGGCGGCCGGTTCCGTCAGCTATCGTCCTGGTGACACGGTCCGGTTGAATCCGGAGAACTTCGTGGAGGAGGTCACGGTGCGGCGCGTCGGCGGCAAGTCGTGGCAGCGTCCGCGGGGACCGCTCGGCAGCATCGAGTTTGCCGACACGGATGAACCTGGGAACTACCGAGCCGAAGTTGACGGCCGGCTCATCGAGACCTTTTCGATCAATCTGTTCGATCGTCAGGAGAGCCGCTTGGCGGTCGCTCCTGAAATCGATCTCGGCGATGAAATGGTCGCTGCGACGTCGACCGGGGAACGGCAACGGCGCGAATATTGGCGATGGTTCCTGGTCGCCATGCTGGGGATGCTGGTCGCCGAATGGTGGGTGTACAGCCGCCGTGTGTCGTGACAACTCCTGAGGAAGCCGTCCGCCGTCCGCTGGCCGCTGCGTGCTTTGTCTCAACGCGCCCGCGGATCAAGGATTGCGCGCCGGCCCACCGTTGAGATACAGCTTGATGTTGTGGGTCGCGCGGCCACCGGCGACGATATCGAGGCGCCCATCGATCCCCAAGTCAGCGACGGTCAAGTCTTCACAGGCGATCCCGCCCAGGTCGAGCGTTTGCTCGCTCCAGCTGCCGTCGGCTTGACGGTCGAAAATCGAAATCCCGACCTCCGGGTTGGGTTCCCGCCAGCCGACGATCACTTCATCGTTCCCGTCCTTGTCCAGGTCCGCGACCGCGAGGGCGTGCCCGCCGCGGAGCTGATCGGTCAGGACGATCCGCTTGGTGATCGACGGGGTTCGACGATCGAATGTGTAGACCACCGCATCGGTTCCGTGCATCGGTTCAATGGTCGCGATGAAGTGCGTGCCGTTGGCAAATGTCCCCGCTTTGATTTCACCCGCACCACGGTCGGCCGGGCTGTCACCCTCGGCGCCGGCCACCAAACGGTCTTGCTGGAATGGGAACTCGAGATGTTCCGAGCGGTCGGAGTCTGCTGGCGAGGTTGACTCTAGGTCGCGGGAGATCACATGCACCCCTTCCTGACTCGCCGTTAAGGTCACCGTCTGCTCCTGGTCCAAACCGGGCCACTGCAGTTTGGAGCTGCTGAGCGACAGGTGATTGTGCATCCGATTCAGGTCGTGGCTGAGCACCGTCGGCTCCCAGCGATCCTCGGTCGGGTCCTCCGGGATCGAAAAGGCGGTCAGCGCGACGCCCGCTTCCCCCTCCGGGGCGTTCAGCGGGGAGACGACCAATTGAGGCGTGCCGTCGTCACTGCCCAGGACGTCGGCAAACTGCATGCGGTGGGTCCAAGGGATCGCCGCGATCGGGTGCATCGTCCAAGGGTCGGTTGGGTCGTCCCCTTGCCGCAGCCATTGGATCGTGCCCCCGTTTCTGGGCCACCCCGCGCCGATCGCCAGATCCAATCTTCGGTCACCGTCGATGTCATAGGCGGCGATACAGACATTGTCAGGTTCGGTCATCCCATCGACCAGGACATGCTTGTCCCAATCGGGGGAGGTGTACGCCAGCACCTTGTCCTCGGTGATCGCGACGATGTCATCGCGCCCATCGGCATTCAGGTCGAAGACGGTCACCGCGTAGACGACCTTGCCCGGTTCGGGGTCGATCGTTACGTCCTCGAATTTCAACTCATCCGCCCACGCATACGGCGGCTGAGACCAACCCATCGTCACCGCGGCAATCACAGCAGCTAGGAAAACATATCGCATCCGATCGGCCTCCCGAGTTCAAGCGTTTGGAATGGCGTGGCTAGGCCGCAATGTGGATTCCGCCAACCTACCCGACTCTCTCAGCATAATCGACGGCCGAATCGCGGGTACAACCGGTCGATCCCGCAAAGGCGACGTGATCCGACGTTGCAAGGAGATCGGGTCAGGAAAACATTCAGGAATACGGATCGTGGGAGGCTCACCGCGTCGATACGCATCATGGACACCGCCCGGTGTCGCGTCCGCCGCCACACGTCGATCGGCCCGCCTGAACCCTCCCGGTTTGACGAGGCAAGGCCGGAGTCGAACTCCGAGACTGGTTTCGGCCGCTCGGACGTGTCGCGGCTGCGATGTGAGCAAGTACCTTCCCACCTTTCTTTCCATGGAGATCCACGATGCGTCGTGTACTCGTTCCCGGTTTGTTGGCGATCGCATTGGTTGCCAGCAGTTCGGCCAACGCCAGTGCGTTCGGCCTGTTGGACAAACTATGTAACCGTGACTGCGACAGCGGTTGCGACGTCGCATGCGAGCCCGCTTGCGGCATTGAGCCCAGCTGCGGATACGAAGTCGCCGAGCCCTGTTGCGAGCCAAAACGGGGGCTGCTCCATACGTTGTTCCATCGCGATCGCGGTGGCTGCGACTGCGGCGCTGAGCCTGCTTGCGGCTGCGAACCGGCTTGCGAACCGGCTTGCGGTTTGGAAGCGGCCTGCCCGCCCGACTGTGGTTGCGATGCCCACGCTGCCCCGCGCCGCCCGCTCGGCGGCCTGGTGCACCGGCTGTTTCATCATCGTCGAAGCAGCTGTGACAGCGGCTGCGAAGTGATCGAACCCGCTTGCGGCTTCGAAACAGCCCCCGAATACGTCGACTGAGTCCCACAAGGCGGAGCCCACAACGCCGGACCCTGCGCCGGCGCGTGGGGGATTACGAACCCTCGGCCGCATCCTGCGATGCTGCCGGGGTTTTTTCATTGATGCACAGGCTTGTTCGCGTTTGCAGAACCAGTCCGATCGAGGCGTAGACCCGGTTGAATTGCGCGACGAACTCCGCCGGGGCACTGGCGGGCAAGAGCAAGGAACCGGTCGTGCGGTCGCGTTGTCGCAGGATCGCGTCCCCCGGCAGCACCTTGCGTTGACTGCTACTCACCGGATCGCCCCCGATAGACGACCGAGGGATGCGGGAACCCCAAATGCTTGTCGACATGGTTGTACGGCATCTCGCCATGTAAGAAACGCTGCAGGTTGATGCATGCCAGCTCGGTCGTGTCGTCCACTCGCCGCGTCGATTGGGCGCCAACATGCGGAGTGATGATCACCCGCGGGTCATCCCACAAGCAACTCGACTCGGCCAGTGGTTCCACTTCGGTTACGTCCAGCCCGGCCCCGGCCAGGTGCTCCGATTCCAGTGCCGCGACCAACGCCGACTCCCGCACGATCGCTCCGCGGGCGACGTTGATCAAATAGCCGCCCGGCCGCATTGCCGCGAATCGGCTGTCGTCGAACAAACCAGCCGTTTGCTCGTTCAAGGGAAGCGTCAGAATCACGACGTCACTCCAGGCCAACAGTCGATCGAGCTGGTCGGCGGCCCACAACGCCTCGACCGGCGTCGGACAATCGACCGGGAAATGATCCGTTGCCGCGATCCGCACGCCCCAAGGCGCCAAGACCTCCGCGATCCTGCGGCCGTTGCCCCCAAAGCCGACGATGCCGACGTTCTTCCCACGCAGGTCGTCGGTCGGACGGCGGGTGAAATCACGCCGCGCCGCCGCCCGAAAGAAAACGGGCAGCCGGCGGAGCAGCCCCAGCAGCAGCGCGAATGTTTGCTCGGCCACCTGGTTCGCGAATAAACCCGACGCGCTGGAGACGAGAATCTCCGAGTCGATCACGCCGGGGACCAGACAGTGGTCCAGCCCAGCCGCCGAGGATTGAATCCAGCGGAGTTTGCCGGCCTGCAGCACCCGTTCCCAATCCACTGGCACCTTCGCATGCCCGATGAAAATGTCCGCCGTCGGCAGTAATTCGTTGACGCGTTCCTGTCCCGCATCGATCACCTCCCACCCTGGAGCGGCGTCCCGAATTTTCTCAACATGCTTCGCCTCGACCGGATAACAAAGGACGATCCGCATCGCGATCCCTCTTGTTGATCTCCTCACCGACAACCCGTCGTCGTGGGGTGACGGGAAAGCGGCGGGAACGTAGCCCGGAAAATGAATCCCAAAACGTATTCACCCGCGAGGCGAGTTCACAGGGGGCGCGGCGGATGGATTCGGCATTCCGGATCAAATCAGGATGAAGACAAATGGGAACTTCAAAGACAATTGATATTTGATTTTTGACGAAGCCTAGTCCAACGCCACCCCGGAAGCCACAGCCAGCCGGTGGCGGGTCGGGCTCGATTGCTTGCATTCGCGCATCCCAGGGTTTAGCTTGACCTCGTCGGTGATGCTGGATCACCTTGCCGTGGAACTCTGGGAGCCGATTCGTGCCTGTTCAATGTTTCTTCTCGCGACGGGTCGGCGTCGCGTGGATCGCTGTTGCTTGTTTTCTTGTCCCGGCTGGCTGGGCGCAGGATTCGACACCGCAAGATCAGCCGAACGTCGTTTTCATCGCCATCGACGACCAGAACGACTGGATCGGTTACCTCGGCGGGCATCCGATGGCCAAAACCCCCCACCTCGACGCTCTGGCCGAGCGGGGGACGGCGTTTCTCAATGCTCATTGCCAGTCGCCGTTGTGCAATCCGTCGCGGACCAGCCTGATGTTGGGGCTGCGGCCGACCACCACCGGCATCTATGGTCTGGCCCCCTGGTTTCGCAACGTCGAACAGTGGCAGGACCGGGTCACCCTGCCACAACATTTCAAAGCGCACGGCTACCGAACGCTGACGGCGGGCAAGATCTATCATGGCGGGGTCGGCGGACCGAAGAAGCGGGCGGTCGAGTTCGATGACTGGGGGCCGCGTCCCGGAATCGGTGTCAAACCCGAAGAGAAGCTGATTCCACCAACACCGATGGGCGACCACCCGCTGATGGACTGGGGTGTGTTTCCCCATGAAGACGAGGACAAGGGGGACTACCAGGTTGCCAGTTGGGCCGTTGAGCAGATCGAGTCGGCGCCGCAGGAGGACGAACCGTTCTTCCTGGCCGCCGGGTTCTTTCTTCCCCACGTTCCCTTGTACGCCACGGAGAAGTGGTTCGACCTCTACCCCGACGATGATTCGGTGCTGCCGGAGATTCGGGAGGACGACCGGGACGACACGCCACGGTTTTCTTGGTACATCCATTGGGAATTGCCCGAACCACGACTGAAGTGGGTCCAGGAAAATAACGAGTGGCGGAACCTGGTACGGAGCTACCTGGCGTGCACCAGTTTCGTCGACGCGCAGGTCGGCCGGATTCTTCAGGCCCTGGAGGAGTCCAACCTGGCCGACAACACGATCGTTGTCGTTTGGGGCGATCACGGTTGGCACCTCGGCGAGAAGGCGATCACCGGAAAAAACAGCTTGTGGGACGACGGCACCCGGGTGCCGTTGATCTTCGCCGGCCCCGGCGTCACAGGCGGCCAGCGGTGTGAAGAGCCCGCAGAATTGCTCGACCTCTACCCCAGCCTGATCGAACTGTGTGGATTGACGCCGCGCGAGGACTTGGAGGGTGTCAGCCTGAGTCCGCAGTTGCAGGATGCCGCGACCGAACGGGCTCGGCCGGCCATCACCAGCCACAACCAGGGCAACCATACTGTTCGCTCCCGCCGCTACCGCTACATCCAATACGCCGACGGCAGCGAGGAATTTTACGACCTGGAAGATGATCCAAAGGAATGGACCAATCTGGCCGGAAGCCCAGGAGTTGCCCAGTTGATGGAAGAGCATCGGCGATGGTTGCCCAAGGTGGATCGCTCGCCAGTCCCGGGAAGCCGACACCGCGTGTTGACGTATGACCCGGCGACCGACACGGCGATCTGGGAAGGGAGCACCGTTCGCCGCGATGACCCGATCCCCGAATGATGGAAGTCCCCGAATCGATTGACGTCCAGGAACACGGCAGCGCGGCAAACCATTGCCCGCTGCCGATTGCGAAACACACCTCGACCGCGATATCCCACCATGTGCCGCTCCCCCGCCCGCCCGCGCAGAGTCCGCCTTCCCGTCACGCTACTCGTTGCCGCGGCGTCCGCAATCTTGGCCGCCTGCTGGCCGAGCCCCGCCCTTGCAGCGGACCCATCGGCGACCGGTGATCCGCCGCCGAATGTGGTGGTGTTCTTGGTCGACGACATGGGGATCATGGACACCTCGGTGCCGTTTCTGACTGACGAATCGGGCCAGCCCCAGCGGTATCCGCTGAACGACTACTACCGCACGCCGAGCATGGAGCGGTTGGCGGCCCAAGGCATCCGCTTCAATCAGTTTTGTGCGATGAGTGTCTGTTCGCCAACTCGCGTGTCGATCATGAGCGGTCAAAACGCAGCCCGGCATCGCACCACCAACTGGATCAATCCCGATCGAGACAACGCCGGTCCCCAAGGCCCGCCCGATTGGAACTGGCACGGGCTCGGGGCGGACGATGTGACGCTGGCCAGATTGCTGCAGGCCGGCGGCTACACCACGATCCACGTCGGGAAAGGTCACTTTGCTCCCCGTGACAAGGACGGAGCCGATCCGAGCAATCTCGGTTTCGACATCAATATCGCCGGTGCGTCGTTCGGGGCACCCGGCAGCTACTACGCGGAGAAAAACTATGGCCTCGGCACGCGGCGGGAGCACAACGCCGTACCGCATCTGGATAAATATCACGGCAGCGACACGTTTCTGACCGAGGCGTTGACCTTGGAGACCAACGCGACGTTGGAGGAGGTTGTGCAGGAGGACAAACCGTTCTTCCTCTACTTCTCCCACTATGCCGTCCATGCCCCGTTTGAGTCCGATCCCCGGTTCGCCGAACACTACGCCGAGAGCGACAAACCCAACAACGCCAAAGCGTTCGCGACGCTGATCGAAGGGATGGACAAATCGCTCGGCGACGTGCTCGATCAACTCGAATCCCTCGGCGTGGCGGAGAACACCCTGGTTCTGTTCTTGGGCGACAACGGCAGTGACGCGCCGCTGGGGCATCAGCACGACGTCGCCTCTGCGGCGCCGCTGCGGGGAAAGAAAGGGGCACATTACGAAGGCGGGATGCGGGTCCCCTTCATCGCTGCATGGGCCAAGCCGTCGGCCGAGCATCCTCTGCAGCAGGAATTGTCCATTCCTGCCGACACGATTCGTTCACAGCAAGCCGCGGTGCAAGACCTGTTTCCGACACTTCTCTCCGTCACCGGCATCGACGCCCCTGAAGATCACGTGGTGGATGGATTGGACATGAGCCGTATGTTCTCAGGCGAGCGCGACGACAGCCGGCATGAAGCTTTCCTGATGCACTACCCGCACGCCCCGCACCGTAGCGAATACTTCACGTCCTACCGGGACGACCAGTGGAAGGTGATCTACCACTATTTCCCTTCGCCAGCGTCCGAAGGCTCGCATTACCAGTTGTACCATCTTGGCGATGATCCCTTTGAACAATCGAACTTGGCGGAAAGCCAGCCCGACGAATTGCGACGGATGATGCAGCGGATGATTGCGGAGCTGGAGGAACAGGGCGCCGTCTACCCGGTTGGCGACGACCGGACGACGCCGAGCAAGCCGAAACTGCCGTAGGGGCTTGCGACCCATCACGGCGCCGCTTAGCGAATCGCGCGGCCCGGAACGACGCAGTAAATCTCTATTCATGGGACAGGACTCGATCGATCATGACGCGCACCATAGACCAACACCCTTGCGGCCAGGCTAACGCGGTCACTCGCCGACGCCACTGTTCGCTCTCCGTGCGACCGCCCCGTGGGTTCGCGCTGAGGCGTGGCTGGTTGGCATTGCTCGCCGCCGCCCTGCTTTCGGCGGCACCGTCTTGCCTGCATGCCGAGGAGACGAGCGGCGGGGCGGAGAGCGAACGCCTCAACGTGCTGTTCATCATTTCCGACGACCTGACTGCGAACGCGTTGTCATGCTATGGCAACGAGTTGTGCGAAACGCCCAACATCGACCGGCTGGCCAGCGAGGGAACACGCTTCACCCGAGCGTTCTGCAATGCCACCTACTGTGGCCCCTCGCGGGCGTCCTTTTTGACCGGTTACTACCCACACGCAACCGGGGTTTTGGGCTACAACAGTCCGCGCCCGGCGATCGGCGACCGTGTGACCTGGCCCCAAGAGTTCAAGAACGCCGGTTACGACTCGACGCGGGTCAGCAAGATCTATCACATGGGAGTCCCCGGAGGAATCGAATATGGGGGCGACGGCCGCGATCACAACGACGGCAATGGGGCAGACGACCCGCATTCCTGGTCCGAACGGTTCAACAGCCCCGGACCGGAATGGAAAGCCGAGGGCGAAGGGGAAACACTGGAGGGGAACCCGGATGGGAAAAAGCCGGTGGTGGGAGGCAACACGTTCGTTGTCGTCGAAGCCGAAGGAGATGACGGGGTTCACTCCGACGGCAAGACCGCGGCGAAGGCGGTTGAGCTGCTCAGCGAGCCACGGGACGACCCCTTCTTTTTGGCTGTCGGATTCGTCCGCCCGCACGTGCCGTTCGTGGCGCCCAAGCAATACTTCGAGCCGTTCAAGCCGTACGACATGCTGCCGCTGCCGCCGAAGATCGACGGCGATTGGGACGACATTCCGAAGGCGGGGATCAACTACAAGACCAGCGTCAACATGAAGATGGACGTCCGCCGGCAAAAGAAGGCCGTGGGCGGCTACTACGCTTCGGTCGCCTACGTCGATGCCCAAGTCGGCAAAGTCCTCGATGCGTTGGAGCGATCCGGCCAAGCCGACAACACGGTCGTCATCTTCACCAGCGACCACGGTTATCATCTCGGCGAACACGATTTTTGGGCCAAGGTCAGCTTGCGGGACGAATCGGCCATGGTCCCACTGATCATTCGCATGCCTGGCAAGGAACCGGCCGTATGCGATTCGCTCGTCGAACTGATTGACCTCTACCCAACCGTTGCCAATCTGTGCGGTCTTGAGGTGCCGGATCGGATTCAGGGACTCGATATCTCACCCACCCTGGATGACCCCGAGCATCAGGTCCGAGAGGCTGCATTTTGCGTTGCCCCGTCGCGCAAGGGCTTTTTACTGCGGGAGGATCGCTGGTCGTACATTCAATACGAAGAAGACGCTTCCAAGGGAATGGAGCTGTTCGATATGGAAGCGGATCCGGAGCAGTACACCAACCTGGCTGATGACCCGGAACACGCATCGATCGTAGCGGGTTTTCAGGAGAAGCTCGCTGCCAAGCTGGAAGCGATCCGCGACAACGACTTGTGAATCTACACCCAGACACCCCGCGATTCCCATGAACCGAACGATCCGTCGAACTTTCCATCGCGCTCGGACGACGTCGCTGCTGGGTGCCGCCGCCCTGGCGTTGTTGACCATGGCGGCGTCAGCGGCCGGGGCGGCGGAACGCCCCAACATCGTGCTCATCTTCACCGATGACCATGGCTATGGCGACGTCTCGACCTACCACGAGTCCGACGTTCGCACACCGCACATCGACCGGATCGCCTCCGAAGGGATGCTGTTCACCTCGATGCGGGCCAACTGCACGGTTTGCTCACCGTCGCGAGCAGCGCTGCTGACCGGTCGTCACGCAGACCGGGTCGGCGTGCCCGGAGTGATCCGAACCCACGCCGAAAATTCATGGGGGTTTCTCGATCCCAGCGTTCCCACGCTCGCGGACGAACTGGGGCAGGCTGGCTATCACACCGCCATCGTCGGCAAGTGGCATCTGGGGTTGGAGTCGCCCAACACGCCGAATGAACGTGGATTTGATTTCTTCCACGGCTTCCTCGGCGACATGATGGACAGCTACACCGACCATCGGCGGCATGGCAACAACTACATGCGGCGCAACGGCGAGGAGATCGACCCACCGGGGCACGCCACCGACCTGTTTTCCGACTGGAGTGTCGACTATCTGCGGCAGCGGGCGGGCGAGGACGACCAGCCCTTCTTTCTCTACCTGGCCTACAACGCCCCCCACTTTCCAATTGAACCGCCCGAGCAGTGGCTGGCCAAAGTTCGTGAGCGGGCGCCAGACTTGGGCGAGAAGCGGGCGAAGAATGTTGCTTTCGTCGAACACCTGGACGACGGCATCGGACGCGTCCTGACGGCCCTCGACGAAACGGGGTTGGCTGAAAACACGATCGTGGTCTTCACCTCGGACAACGGCGGCTCGTTGCGGCATGCTCAAAACAACGATCCCTGGCGCGACGGCAAGCAGAGCCATTACGACGGCGGTTTGCGGGTTCCCTTCATGGTTCGCTGGCCTGGAAAGGTCGAGGCGGGCTCTCAAAGTGACAACGCCGGGCTGGTGTTCGATCTGTTCCCGACGTTCCAGCAGGCCGCCGGTGCGACCCCATCGCCCGAACTCGATGCGGTTAGTCTCCTTCCCGTTCTCGCGGGGGGCGAGATCGAAACGCCGCGAGATTTGTACTTCGTTCGCCGCGAAGGTGGCATTCGCTACGGCGGAAAAAGCTATCATGCGTTGATCCGCGACGAGTGGAAGCTGCTGCAGAATGATCCGTACAGCCCACTGGAGCTGTACAACGTCCAGGACGACCCGCAGGAGCAAAACGACCTCGCCGGGCAGAAACGCGACGTCGTTCGACAACTCGGCGCGGCGCTTCGGCGGCAGATCCAGCGTGGCGGAGCGACCCCTTGGCAGCGGCCTCAACCTTGATTCACCACCGACCACCGTCCCATCCACGAGAGTCCATCATGTTCAGGAAACGATCCGGTTTGCTTGCTTTACTGCTGCTCGGATTCGCCGTGATAGCGAGTCCCCATCATACAGTGGCGCAGGACACCTCCTCGGCTCCTCCCAACGTGGTCGTCTTTCTTGCCGATGATGCCGGCTGGGGCGATTTCGGAGCGTCGGGGAACGAGATGGCGGAAACGCCAAACATTGATTCACTCGCGAAGGAGGGTGTCTCCTTCGATCGCTTCTATGTCTGTCCCGTCTGCGCCCCGACGCGGGGCGAGTTCCTCACCGGGCGCTACCATCCCCGGGGCGGCGTGAGGGGCGTTTCCACCGGCCAGGAACGGCTGGACTTGAGTGAGTCAACGATCGCCGACGCGTTCAAGGCTGCAGGTTACGCAACCGGGGCATTCGGAAAATGGCACAACGGCACCCAGTACCCTTACCACCCGATCGGTCGTGGCTTTGACGAGTACTTCGGGCACACCGCCGGGCACTGGGGCGAATACTTTGACGCTCCGCTGGAGCAGAGCGACGGCAGCATGGTGCGCACCGACGGTTACATCGTCGATGTCTGTACCGATCGGGCACTGACGTTCATCGAAAAGAATCAGTCCCAGCCGTTCTTCTGTTACGTCCCCTTCACCACACCGCATTCGCCCTGGGCGGCGCCCGAGGAAGATTGGCAGCGGTTCCAGGACCGGGAGATCCCGCAGCCGGCGACGGTCCCCCAGCGGGAGGACGAGGATCATACCCGCTGTGCCCACGCGATGCTGCGGAACCAAGATCGCAATGTCGGTCGCGTTTTGAGCAAGTTGGAGGAACTCGGGCTCAGCGAAAACACGATCATCGTTTACTTTTCCGACAACGGCCCGAACAGCTGGCGTTTCAACGGCGGAATGAAGGGCCGAAAGGGGAGCACCGACGAAGGGGGCATACGATCGGTTTGCCATTTTCGGTGGCCCGGGAATTTGCCCGCCGACACGACGGTCGCGCCGATCAGTGGTGCGATCGACCTGCTGCCGACCCTGACGTCGTTGGCGGGGATTTCACCGGTCGGTGACGAACCATTGGACGGGGTCGACCTGACGCCGTTGCTTCGTGAGGAAACATCCGACTGGCCCGATCGAATGATCTTCTCGCATTGGAACCGCCGGATCAGTCTCCGCACGCCGACGCACCGGTTGGACAATCAAGGGCAGCTCTACGACATGATCGACGACCCAGGGCAGACGACGCCGATCAATGACCAGGAGCCCGAGTTGGCGGCCGAGTTGGCCAGGGAGGTCCAGGCGTGGACGGAGGACGTTTTCGCCGACCAGGAAACGGTCGAGCGACGGGGTGTCGACCCGCGTCCCCTTCCCGTCGGCTATCCTGAATTCCCGCTGACCCAGTTGCCGGCCCGCGACGGTCGGCCACTCGACGGGGTCGAGCGAAGCAGCCGAGCCCCGAACTGCTCTTACTTCGTCAACTGGAACGACACCGACGGACGCATGGAGTGGTCGGTCGACGTTCAAACGAGCGGGCGCTATCACGTCAGCATCGATTATACCTGCCCGGTTCCTGATGCCGGTTCGACGATCGAATTGTCCCTGGGCGATAACCGCATCACGGGGAAGGTGACCCCTGGCTGGGATCCGCCCTTGTATGACAACCAAGACACGCTGCCCCGTCCGCCGGCAGAATCACAGATGAAGGAATTTCGGACGCTTGATATTGGTGAAATGACGCTCGAGGCGGGGCAAGGCGATTTGACCCTGCAGGCTCTGGAGGTCCCGGGCGACTCGGTGATGGACGTTCGCCGTGTGACCCTGAAATTGCTCCCTTGAGACGATCAACAGGTTCCCGTCCAGTGCTGTAAATGTGAGAAAACCGATGACCTTCCGACCGATGCTTCCGTTGTCCGCCTTGCTCTGTGGCTTGATCGTCACACAACTCAGCCCTGTTTTGCTGGCGGAAAGCGCTAAAGCCCCTGACCCTCCAAACATCATCTTTGTGATGGCCGATGACATGGGATGGGGTCAAACGGGGTACCAAAACCACCCGGTACTCGCGACGCCGAACCTCGACGCGATGGCGGACCATGGATTGCGATTCGATCGGTTCTATGCCGGAGCGCCCGTCTGTTCTCCGACGCGGGCAACCGTCATGACAGGCCGAACGAACGATCGAACCGGTGTGCTCAGCCACGGTTACGCCTTGCGGCAGCAGGAGAAGACGATCGCCCAGGCACTCCACGATGCCGGCTATGTGAACGGACATTTCGGCAAGTGGCACCTCAACGGCATGCGCGGACCCGGCGCACCGATCTTCGACACGGATGAATATCACCCGGGGCAGTTTGGATTTGACGAGTGGGTTTCGGTCACCAATTTCTTCGATATGGACCCGCTGATGAGCCGCTCGGGGGAGTTCGACGAATTCGAAGGTGATTCGTCGGAGATCGCCGTCGATGAGGCGGTCCAGTTCCTGCGGCGGCATCGCGACGGCGACAAACCGATGTTCGCCGTGATTTGGTATGGCACGCCACACAGCCCGTTCAAGGCGCTGGAGTCAGACAAGGAGGGCTTTGAGGAACTCGATGAACGATCCGCGAACCACTACGGAGAACTCGTCGCCATGGACCGTAGCATCGGCACGCTGCGGGCTGCCCTGCGGGAAATGGAGATCGCGGACAACACGCTGCTGGTCTTCTGCAGCGACAACGGTGGGCTTCCGGGAATCACTCCCGATACCGTCGGTGGGTTACGGGGCAAAAAAGGATCGGTCTATGAGGGAGGTCTCCGCGTTCCAGCCATTATCGAATGGCCGGCGGTGATCACATCGCCGCGGGCTACCTCTTATCCCGCCTGCACAATGGATCTGTTTCCCACCGTCGCTGATCTGTTGGAACTGCCAGAGAGTGTGTTCGTTCAACCGCTCGACGGGATCAGCCTGCAGCCGCTTTTCGAGGAAATGCTTTCCGAACGCGACGAGCCGATCCCCTTTCGCTTTGGTGCCAAGGCAGCGTGGGTCGACAACGATTACAAGTTGGTCACCAACGATCTCAAGGAGGGCGAATTCCAGCTTTACAACCTGGAGGCCGATCCGTCCGAGTCGGTGGATCTGGCGGCCAAGCAGCCAGAGCGGTTTGAACAGATGAAGTCCGAGTTTCTCGCCTGGAACGAGTCGGCCGATGCCAGTTTCGCGGGCAAGGATTATCCCCAAGGCAAACTGGTGCCGCCCGATCCCGAACCGGTGTTGTGGTTCGATTTGCCTCAGTACGAAGACTTTGTGGAACGTCGGCGCGACCGCTGGGAATTCAAATCCTATATCGAGCGAATCGAGCGCCGCCGCAACGCACAGCGTTAGCCCCGTAGCATGTACGCAACTCCTATGGAAACCGATGATGTTGATCCGAATTTGCTTGGGGCTCTGGCTGCTCAGCGGCGGCGGCTTGCTAACGATCGCGGCGGAGCAGCCAAACGTCTTGTTCATCTCGATCGATGACCTGCGGAATGACGTCGGTGCGTTCGGAGCCTCCCATGCGAAGACGCCGGAACTTGATTCGTTTGCCGGCACGTCACGATCGTTCACACGGCATTATGTCCAGGTCCCGACCTGCGGCGCCTCGCGGTGCGCTCTGTTGCGGGGGCGATACCCGACGGTCGGTGCGCACACCAGCAACAACGCGATTCGGAACACCCAGTCGGAGTGGGGTTCGGAAAGCCTGCCGTCGCAGTTCCGCAGCCGCGGCTATCGAACCTTGGCCCTGGGCAAGATCACGCACTACCCCGGCGGATTGACCGGGCAAGGCTGGGCGGAGGGCCGGGAGGAGTTGCCGGGGGCGTGGGATCGTTCCTGGGTCCCCGAGAGTCCTTGGGAAACACCGAAGGCGATGATGCACGGCTACGCCAACGGCGTGGCGCGGAACCCCGGGGAATCACCTCCATGGGAAGCGAATGACGGCCCCGACGACGCCTACCCGGACGCTTGGGTCGCCGCCGAAGCGGTCGACACCTTGGAGCAGCTCGCGGCGGACGATGAGCCTTGGTTTTTTGCCGTCGGCTTTTTCAAACCCCATCTTCCTTTCGCCGCCCCCAAACGATGGCACGACCGGCATGCCGACGGTGTACCGGAGCTTTCCCCGAAAGCTGCCGCGAAACCGGACTGGCCGTCCGGCTGGCATCGCAGCGGCGAATTCCGTGGCAACTACGGGCACCCGGAAGGGCGCGACCCGGCGGATGATCCTGAGTATGCTCAGCTGATGCGACGGGCGTATGCGGGCGCCACGAGCTACGTGGATGCCCAGGTCGGTCGGGTGCTCGAGAAGCTACGGGACCTGGGAATCGAGGAGGAGACGATCGTGGTGGTCTGGAGCGACCATGGCTTCCTGCTCGGCGAACATGCGATCTGGGGCAAGCATTGTCTCTACGAACACGCCCTCCGTGCGCCCCTGATGATTCGAACGCCTGACCTGCCCCAGCCTGGCAAGTCGAGCGATGCGGTCGTGGAAACGGTCGACCTCTTCCCGACACTCATGGATCTGTGCGGGATCGCGCCCGAAACCGAACTGGATGGAGTCAGCCTTCGTGAACAGCTCGACGATCCCGAACGTCCCAGTTCAAAACCGGCGCGGGGGTTTTGGCGCGGTGGCAAAAAAACGGTGCGGAACGATCGTTGGCGGTTGATTGTCCATCCGCAACAAGATGACCGTGAGCGGCAGATCGAATTGTTCGACTATGCCAACGACCCCGATGAAATCGGAAACCATGTGGAAGATCACCCGCAGGTCGTGAGCGAACTGATGGCGGAATTGCAGGCCGGACCGTAACGCAACCCATAACGAGCTCCGTGACTCCAAGGATCGAATGATGATCGTGATCAAGTTTTGGTTGCCGGCGTTGGTATCGGCGGTCTTCCTGCTTTCGCCCACCCCTGGGCTCGCTGCGGACCGGGAGCGACCGAACATCCTGTTTGCGATTGCGGACGACTGGAGCCTGCATGCAGGCGCCTACGGCACACCCTGGATCGACACGCCAGCCTTCGATCGGGTTGCGCGGGAAGGGTTGCTGTTCAATCAGGCATACACTCCGATGGCCAAGTGTGCCCCCTCGCGGGCAATCGTTCTGACCGGACGGCACCTGTGGCAGAACGAACAGGCGGGCAACCACATGGCCCACTTTCCCGCCAAGTTGAAAAGCTGGCCGGAGGTGCTGATGGAGCGCGGCTGGCACATGGGGATCACCGGCAAGGGCTGGGGACCGGGGATTGCAAAGGACACCGACGGCGAGCGGCGCCAGATCACGGGCAAGCCGTTCAATCGCCGCAGGTCGCCGCCGCCCACAAATGCGATATCGAAAAACGACTACGCGGCCAACTTTGTCGATTTTCTCGACGCCGCACCGCAGGATGCGCCCTGGTGCTTTTGGTACGGAGCGACCGAACCGCACCGCGGCTATGAATTTCAGTCGGGAGTGAACAAGGGAGGAAAGCGGCTGGAGGACATCGATCGCGTGCCCGCCTATTGGCCCGATCACGACACCGTGCGGCACGACATGCTCGACTACGCGTTGGAGGTGGAGCACGTGGACAATCACCTCGGCCGGATGCTCGCGGAGCTGGAAAGCCGCGGACTCTTGGATTCAACCCTGGTTGTCGTCACCAGCGATCACGGGATGCCGTTCCCAAGGGTCAAGGGCTACGCCTATCACGACAGCAATCATGTCCCGCTCGCCATTCGCTGGCCCGAAGGCGTGCGCAATCCGGGGCGTGTGATCGACGATTTCGTTGATTTCACCGATATCGCCCCCACGATTCTGGACGTTGCCGGGATTGAGGAAGCCGAAGGTGGCATGCAGCCGATCACCGGAACGACTTGGCGTGAGATCTTTGACAGCGAGCGGGCGGGGCAGGTGATTCCCGAGCGAGATCATGTCTTGATCGGCAAAGAACGTACGGACGTGGGACGCCCGAATGATTGGGGATATCCCATTCGTGGAATCGTCACCCGCGACTACCTCTATCTGCACAACGACGAACCGTCCCGGTGGCCTGCCGGCAATCCAGAGACCGGCTATCTCGACACCGACGGCAGCCCGACCAAGTCGCTGATTCTGGAGCTCGGACGGGAGGACCGATCGAATCGCTATTGGCAACTGAACTTTGGCCTCCGCAGCGCGGACGAACTGTACGATTTGACAAATGATCCAGATTGCACGCAGAACCTGGCGACCGGCTCCGCCGAGGACAAGCGGATTGAGGCACTCCGGGAGCGGATGGAATCGAAACTAAAATCTCAAGGAGATCCACGGATGTTCGGACGCGGGCATCTGTTCGATGAGTACGAACCGACCCGCGGCGCCGGCTTCTACGAGCGCTTCATGCGCGGTGAAAAGCCAAACGCAGGATGGGTCAATGAAACCGACTTCGAACCCGAGCCGATCACCAAGTGAGGCACCGATGAATCTGCTACTTCCTTGCCGGCGTTTCCGCGGACCGATCCCCGGAATCTTCACAGCGATCGCGGTGGTCATGATTATGAATACGAATCTCGATGCCCAAGAGTCCTCATCCGGAAAGACCTGGACGATCGTCATCCATGGTGGTGCCGGGGGGGACCCGAACGAATGGGACGAGGCCAAGGCGGCAGCTCGGAAGGCGGGGTTGGAGAAGGCACTGAAGGAAGGCCGGGAGGTACTGGCCGCCGGTGGTGACGCCCTGGATGCGGTGGAGCGAACGATTCGCGTGATGGAGGATGACGCTGTTTTCAATGCAGGCCGGGGAGCCGTGTTGACCACCGACGGGCGCGCCGAATTGGACGCTTCCATCATGGATGGCAAGTCCGCTGCGTGTGGGGCAGTCGCTGGGGTCACGCGTCCCAAGAATCCGATCTCGCTCGCCCGGCGAGTGATGGAAGCCACACCGCATGTGCTGCTTGCCGGCCCGGGAGCCGATGAGTTTGCAAAGCAGCAGGAAGTTCCGCTGGTCGATCCCGAGTATTTTCTAAGCCGCTCGGACCGGTACCACAATCGAGATGTGGCTCCGATCAGCGACCACGATGGCCGTCAACACGATGAACCAGAACTGCATTTCGGGACGGTCGGCTGCGTGGCGATCGACCAACGGGGGAACATGGCGGCGGGGACGAGTACCGGCGGGACATCGAAAAAGCTTCCCGGGCGCATCGGTGACTCGCCGATCGTCGGCGCCGGAACCTACGCCGCCAACGGCGTCTGTGCCGTTTCAGGTACCGGACGCGGGGAAGAGTACATCCGCCACGCGGTCGCCTACGATGTGGCCGCTCAGATGCGATACGCCAATCAGACACTGAACCAAGCGGTAACCGAGATCATGCAAAACCGCTTGAAGCCCGGGGATGGAGGCCTGATCGCGGTCGGTGCCGATGGTTCCATCGTGATGCAGCACAACACGCCAGGGATGAGTTGTGCCGCGGCCGATCACGCAGGCCGGATGGAAATCCACTTACAGCTCCCCGGCGGCGGGATCGAATCGACGGAGGCTCCCTGAACGACGCAGCCCCGATACTGTGCGTCTCTGGAGAAGTCGAGCGACCGCAAGCACTGACGTGAGTTCTCTGAAGAGCGGGGCCCGGATACACGCCCGGACGACGAGGCCGCCCACCAGGCGTTGCACCATCAAACGGATCGCTCGACCTTCCGATTTTGAAGTGAATCATGGCGATGGCGCATACTGGGTACAATGGATGTGCCACTGCGCATCCCACCCCACACCGCCCGCCCCACATTCTCCCTCACCTTCTGTCTGCTCCATGAGACCACACCGCTCTCTTTATCACACGCCTCTCACCTCCCTCTTGATCGCTACGGTCATGCTCGCCGCAGGCACGATCGCCGCGGATGGCTCCCTGTTGGCGGAGCCACCGGCGGATGCCGATTCCCAGGACGACGTGGCTCCTGGCCATAGCTTCCACGGCGAGGCCTTCAATGCTGGGCCTCGACAAGCGGCAGTGCTCATGGAAGGGATATCGCCGATCCAATTTCCGACGTCGGCACAATCTGAGGAAGCTCAGCAGTTCATCGAGCAAGGAATGGCGCAGCTGCACGGGTTCTGGTACCTCGAGTCGGAGCGATCCTTTCGCCAAGCCGCGACGTTGGAGCCGGCGTTGGCAATCGCCTATTGGGGGATGGCGATGTCGAATGTCAACAACACCGAGCGTGCCCGCGGGTTCATTGCGGAAGCGGCACAGCGGCTTGGCAAGCAAACATCGCGGCGTGAGCGGCTTTACATCAAGGCTCTCGAGCGATTCCTGCAGCCGGATGGATCTGACGATGAATCTGACGATGAATCGGAAGAGCAGAAGCAGCTTTCGAAGGCCGAACGACGGGAAGCCAAGCAGAAGCGGACCGAGCGATACCTTGCGGATTTGGAAAAGATCCTGCATGAATTTCCGGACGACCATGAGGCCAAAGCGTTGCTGGCGGTTCAGCTGTGGATGTCGGAGCGGGACGGGGTGAAGATCACCAGTCGCTATGCGGTCAGCGCCTTGTTGGACCAGGTGTTTGATGAACAGCCACTGCATCCGGCCCACCACTACAAAATCCATCTCTGGGATCTCCAGCGGCCTGAAAACGCGCTCGAGTCTGCGGCCAAATGTGGACCGTCGTTGCCCGCCGTGGCCCACATGTGGCACATGCCCGGGCACATCTATTCGCGACTCCACCGCTATAACGACGCGGCGTGGCAACAGGAAGCCTCGGCGCGCGTCGATCACGCCCACATCGCTCACGCCCGCTTGATGCCGGACGAGATTCATAACTTCGCACACAACAATGAGTGGCTGACGCGGAACCTGATTCACGTCGGTAGGGTCAATGACGCGCTGGTCCAGGCCCGCAACTTAGTCTCGCTTCCCCAGCACCCGAGGTACAACTCCCTGCAAAAGCGCGGCAGCTTTCGCTACGGGCATCAACGGCTCCTACAGGTGCTGACGGTGTATGGACTGTGGGACCAAATGCTCCTGGAAGCCCAAGGACCCTATCTGGCGGAAACTGGGAATGGTGAAATGGACTCCGAACGCGCGGCTTGGTTGGTCGTCGCGCACTGGATGACCGGTGACCGTCGCCGCGGTCGCGCGGCGTTGAAATCATTGCAACGGCAACGTCGGGAGATTCAACAAGAACGACGCGACGCGTCTGAGGAGCAGACGTGTTCGGAGAAAGAACGCAAGGAAGATGCTAACCGATTGAAACGGTCGATCGCGCGGGTCAACGCCGCAGCCGCCGCCGTCCGCAAAGACCCCGAGGCGGTCAACAAGCACGCCGAAGTGGCGAAGTTGGATAAACTGATTCATGCGCGGTGGTTGGCGCAGGCCGGAGACTTGGAAGGTGGTGTGAAGCTCGCCCGGCAACTGGTGAACGATGGCCCAGGGGAGGTTCCACCCCTGGCCGTCCTGGTTGACCTGTTGTGGGAGCAGGGTGACCGTAATAAAGCCGAACAGCGATTCGAGGCACTCCGCGAGTTAGCCGCCCACGCTGATCTCAACACGCCATTGCTCAGCCGGTTGACTCGTGTCGCGGAGGAATTCGGCGCGGGAGACGATTGGCGTGAGCGCCCAAAGGTTGCCGAGGATCTGGGGGACCGACCGTCGCTCGATTCGCTCGGTCCGTTCCGCTGGGAAACATATACCGCGCCTGAATGGGAGGCCTGGGACGAAGCCGGAACGAAGGTAACCGACGACCAGTTTGCAGGTCGTCCCCGAATCCTGATCTTCTATCTTGGCTTTGGCTGTCTGCATTGTGTCGAGCAACTCCATGAGTTCGCCCCCATGGCGGAATCGTTTCGCGACGCTGGAATTGAGCTGGCCGCGATCAGTACAGAATCACTCGAACAGCTGCAGTTGGGGATGAAGGACTTCGAGCAGGATTTGTCGATGCCCCTGTTTGCCGATCCAGATCACGAGATTTTCAAAGCCTATCGCTGCTGGGACGACTTCGAGGACCAACCGCTCCACGGGACTTTCTTGATTGATGCGACCGGCCGCGTTCGGTGGCAGGACATCAGCTACGAACCGTTCGAAGACGCCGAATTCCTGTTGCAGGAGTCGAAGCGATTGTTGTCCTTGTCCGCATCGGGCGCGGACTGAGGACGCGGTCAGAGCGAGCCGAGGATCCAGGTGACCGTCAGGAGGGCCGCGCCCGCGACAGCGACGTAGGTGGCCATGGCGGCACGGTGTTGCCAGCGGTCGCGGCGGCGGCGTTCCGGTGACCACTGCACCTCGTTCTGGATGTCGAGAATCAGGGGAACGATGCCCTCGGCGAATGCCTGGCGGGAATGCCCCGCGGCCCCGGTCGCGGTGATGAAGCAGCCCCGGAGACGAACGCGGCCGATTGCGGCAACCACGGCGCGACGGAGCATCCTCGACATTCCCTCCCGGCGCTGCCGCATCGAATCGACCAGCCGGTGTATCTGGCGATTTTCCAGGGATAGCGCCCGGTCGCACGCTGGGTCGTTGGGGTCGCGCTGCATCAATCGGTAGCCCAGCGGCGGAAACAACTCGTCACAGATCCAGCGCACCGCATGGTCGATTCCTTGCGGTCCAGCGTCCGGTTCGCTCGGTGGCGGGGCGGGAAGATTGGCACCGAGCCGGCGGTGCCGTTGTGTGTCAGGAAATCGGTTCAAAAACGCCTGGCTCCCCTCGCACCGGTCCAAATCACAAAAGATGAGCTGTGCCGACACCGACGACTCGGTCGCCGCCGTGATCGTGGCCAGGTCACGCTCGATCCGCATCCCGACATGGTCCGCCGTCTCAACGTCGTCGGCGGCATCAAGCGGGACCATCAGGAGAACACCGTTGATCGGGCAGTAGGGTTGACGGAGTTCCGCAAGTTCTTGGCACACCGCATCCAACCGCTCAAGCAATTGTTCTGCTTCGCTCGAATTCAATCTCAGCAGCGGCGCCGGGGAATGCCGCGGCTGGAGTACCTCGACGGTCGCCGCAGCCGGTGGTTCAACGGTCAACGTTTCCAAGTCGCTGATCGTTTGGTTCATCCGTTGCAAGGTGGCTCGGTCGCCGCCGGCGGGCGGATCCTCTACAAGCGTTGCTGTTGCGGTTGCGGTTGCGGTTGCCGACGCTGGCGACGATACGGTTGATCCCGCGGTCGATCGTGAATGGTCCGCGTGCCCGGCAACGGCCGCGGCGGGACTCAGCTGCGCCCTTTCCGGCGGCGGTTGATCGCCGGACCAAAGGTGGGCGGGTTCTCGGCTGGCAACTGTGTTCGGTCTCGATTTCGCGGCCTGTTTCTCGGCGCGGGCTTCGGTCGCTTGGCGGGCGAAGCGTCCCAGCAGACTGACGTCGCGACAGCAAACGTAGATCGCATCCTGATTGCCGCATACCTGGACCGGCTCGTCCGATTCGTCGGGATGAGGCAGAACGATCAGGTCCGCATGCGCGGCAGCAAAGAACGCGCGAATCCCTTCGGCGGGGCTTCCCAACACCAGGTACAGCGGTGTTCTGGATACGTCGATCCCGGACTGGGCAAAACGATCCAGACCGGCACGCAGGCACGAGGTGGTCGCGTCGAACAGCGGCTGCTCCGCAGGCTTGCGCAGCGTACGGGCGACGAACCAGGCAGACCATGCTGTGGCGTACACCAGTCCACCAACCAGCGGAAGCCAAAGGATGCGGACCAAAGGCAAGGACGAACGAACGAACGTGTCGAGTTGCCAAGCGAGTTGTGCCGCGATCAATAATCCAAGCACGGTCACCACCGCGATGACATGGATCGCGATCACGAGATGGCGGTGCCAGCCTTGATCAGAACGCCGCCACGCGACCAGCGGGGCCACGGACGCCATTGCCACGATGCACAACGGATGAAGAATCTTTTGCAAAAGGCCGAACATGGCATTCAAAGCGTGAGTACAGGGAACGTGGTTTAAGGACGCCGCCAGCTCAGTTACCGAGCCCAAGCGGCGACGGCGAGGTAGGAGAGCGCCGGTAGCAACACCACGGCAGCGGTCCAGCCAACGTGACTTGCCCGCCTCAACGCCGCGGCCCCGGCCAGTGGCGGAGCATCGGTCGCCGGAGCCAGATCGTGGCTGAAGGGAAGTTTCAGGTCAGGCACCCAACCGAGTGAAACGCGTATGCGATGGACCCAGGCAGCCAGCTTCTCAGGCTCCGAGCGATACTGACCGGTGAACCCAAATTGGACGCATAGATAGAAAACGGCGAGATCCTCACGCCGTCCGAGCGTCTCGGCGAGCGCTGCTTGCCGCCAAAACATCCACGCGCGGTCATTGGACCCGAACCATTCCCCTTCCAGCTTGTTTTCATTCCAGGCATGACCGAGCCGCTCATCATCGGTCACGATCTCATCGATCCAGCAAACCAAGGGGTAAACCGATCCCAAGTAGTCGCCGCTGGAATGCCCGGCAGTGAGCTGCGCGTTGTAAACCTGCGAGAGGAGTTTTTTCAACTCCGCTCGCGGAACCGAGAGCTCGTCCGCAGGAACAGCAGACATTGGATCCAAAAGTCGCCAGGTACGGTCAAAAATCGGATCGACGAGTTCAGCCGTTTCAGGAAGCATGATGCCGGTTCAGAAACTCGGGAGCGGCGGGGTCGTCGGCTTCGCAAAATCGAGTCATCTGCGTGCCGAGATTGGTGTGCCGTGAAACGTAGGTCACCGTGAATATGCTTCTGGTTCCGACGGTTTCTTTTTTTCTCCGGGGTATCCGAACGCTCGTCCACGCGAGTTCACGGGAGCGGGAATATGCGGGCTTTCCACGCTTGATTTCGCGATCGTGAGCTAGCGTTGCCGCATAACCCACGTTCCGGCACTGAGCAGGAGCGTGCCCGCCGCAACACGTGAGATCTGCCGTGGTGCCTTCAAGCCTGCCTTTGACTCTGGACATCGACAAACTGCTGGCGCCGATCTCGGACGAGTCGCCCGGCGGTGATCACCATGCCTACAGCCGCGGCCTCCGCACGCAGCTCGCGGAACGACGCAACCCGGATCGGTCGTCCAATCCTGATGATCCTGATCGTGACGGAGGGATGGAGTCGATCGATTGGACCAAGATCACCGAACTGGCCGAGACCGCACTGCAAACGACGACCAAGGATCTGCGTGTCGCGTGTCACCTGACCGAAGCTGCGATGCATCGATGGGGTTTGGCCGGTTTGCGCACCGGCTTGATATTGCTGCGGCGGCTAAGTGAGTCGTGTTGGGACGATCTCGCTCCAGCGATCGATCCCGACGACCCAGAAGTTCGCTGTGCGCCACTGGAGAACTTGCTGGACGATCCCAATCACGGGCCACGGCTGCCGAGCGTACTTCGCGGGCTGCCGATTCTCCCCACCGCTCCGCAGCCGATCAGTCTGCTGACGGCGATGGCAACAAAGGATGAAAAAGCGTCCCAGGAAGCAGCGACCGCCATCGCCCAAATTTCCACGGAACGAGCCGGACAAGTCTCGTCGGAACTGGACGAAACCATCGCTGAACTGGATGCACTTCAACACGCGTTGCTGGAACGACTTGGTGAATATGCACCAACGTTTCTGCACCTTGGCGAATCGCTTCAGCTTCTTCGTCAGTGGCTTGATCAAGTGTTGCAGCCGCAACTCGAAGCGAACGATACCGGCGAGTCGCAGTCGTCGAGCCACGCGGACTCGAACGAAATGGCGGACCAATCGCCAGGCCGTGGCGACATCCGTCGGCACGACAGCCCGGCTGGTGCGTTGCGCCGTGAAACTTCCCGCGGCGGTGAATCTCCGGAGAAAGTCCTCGATCAAACCTCCGACCTGCGAGCAGAAGCGTATCAGCAGCTGAGCCGCGCCGCGGAAGTGCTGCAGCGAATCGAGCCGCACAGCCCCATCCCATATATGGTTCAGCGCGCGGTCCAACTCGGACAGCTACCACTTCCTCAGCTGATGACAGTGCTAGTTCGCGAAGAATCAACATTAGAAATGTTCAGTCGCGAGCTAGGGTTGTCCGGCGTCGGGGCAGAGTCATCCGCGGATGAGCCATGAACACCGATCGACCATCGTCCGGACGCTCCGGGCGGTAACCTTTCTAAGTCCCATTTCCGCTTACAAGGAGCAATCCATGGGTGACAGTTTGCAACATACGTTGGACCGAGTCCGACGTCCGCGTGTTCAGGTGACCTACGACGTCGATACCGGCGGGGCCTTGGAGAAGAAGGAGCTCCCCTTGGTGGTCGGCGTGATGGCAGATCTATCCGGACAACCGAGCGAGCCAAACGCGCCGCTGAAGCAGCGAAAGTTCGTTCCGATTGACCGTGACAACTTCAATGACGTGCTCGCCAGCAGCCACGCCCGGGTGGCCGCACGCGTTCCGAACCGGCTCGCCGATGACAACACCGAACTGCCCGTTGAGCTGCACTTCAGCTCCTTGGAAGACTTCGAGCCCGAACAGGTTGCACGTCAGGTGCCGGCGTTGCGGGAGTTGCTCGAAATGCGGGGCCAGCTATCGAACCTGCTCGGCAAGCTGGAAGGCAACGACACGTTGGAGCAGCTGTTGAGCGACGTGCTTGAGAACAGCGACACCGCAAAAACCTTGGCTACCGACTTGG
>CAYWXT010000045.1:0-13149 GCA_964462125.1 uncultured Pirellulaceae bacterium
GGCAGCGGAAAACGTCCACGCATCGCCACGATCCGGCTCGGCGAGACGGATGTACTTCGAAACGGATGTCGCAGCGGGGAGGACGTAATCCTGGTCAAGACGCGCCGGCAGCGGAGAACGTCCAGGCATCGTCACGCTCCGCTTCGGCGAGACGGATGTACAATGGCCAAGCCGTGTACAGACTAGCCCTTCCCCAGTGACTTCAGAGGTTTCCGATGAGCCAGCAAGCTCCCAATCCGTTCGCGCCGCCGGAATCAGCTCCCGCGGACATGGGTTACATGGCCGGCGGGGTAACGCTCGCTCGGCGCCTGACCCGCTTGGTCGCCGCCATCGTGGACGCGTTGATCACGCTCGTCGTCACCGTGCCACTGTTCATGGCAACTGGTTATATGCAAGGGGCGATGGATGGAACGATCACTTGGGTGGACCAAGTCATCCAGCTGATTCTCGGGATCGTTGTCTTCCTGGCACTGCACGGCTATCTGCTCGCGACGCGAGGGCAATCGATCGGTAAGTTCTTGTTTTCGATCAAGATCGTCGATGCGAACAGTCGTCAGATTCTTCCTTTTGGAAAATTGGTTGGGCTCCGGCTCCTACCGGTCTGGATTGCTTCGTCGCTGCCACTGGTCGGCGGCTTGTTCGCCATGATCGATGTGTTGTTCATTTTTTCCGAACGACGGCAGTGTGTGCATGACCTGATCGCTGGCACGATTGTGGTGGAAGCGTGAAACGATCGGAACTGTGATACACTTGGCTGTCTCGCTGTCATCCCGCGCCAAGCCTTGCCCAGGAATTGCACTCATGATTGCTCGCGTTCGAAGTTGGCTTGCAAGCCGTTCCCGTCGGTCGTTGCTATGGAGTGGCTGTTTCGTTTCGATCTTCTTGATGATGAGGCCTGCGATGGCGGACCCGGTCGATGTGTGGTTCGGGACGGTCACGCCCGCCGACGGATTGAGCCAGGGCATCTATCACGCCCGCTTCGACAGCGATTCGGGGGAACTCTCCGACGTGATGTTGGCGGCGGAAGTCAGCAATCCCGGGTTTTTGGCACTGCATCCCGGCGGTGACGTTTTGTACTCGACCGGAAGTCGCGACGGTGCCCCTTCCGTTTCCGCCTTCCGGATTGTTCCCGGCGAACACCACTCGTCGCTGGAGTTTTTGAATTCGCAGGAGATTGGCGATGGGGGCGCTGCCCACTTGTCGACCGATCGTGACGGCAAGGTGTTGTTGACGGCCCAGTACGGTGGTGGTTCGACCGCGATCTTTCCGCTCGCCGAAGACGGATCGATCGGTCCGCGTGCGAAGTTGGCCAAGCACGAAGGGGGCTCCGGGGTGGTCCAGCGCCGCCAGGAGAGCCCGCACGCTCATTGGGTCGGCACCTCGCCAGAGAATCGGTTCGCTTTCGTCCCGGACTTGGGGCTGGACAAGGTGGTGATTTACAAGCTCGATGTGGACGCGCCCGAGCTTTCACCCCACGGCTTCGGTGAGTGCCCTCCCGGCGGCGGCCCGCGGCACATGAAGTTCCATCCCAACGGGGAGGTCATTTACGTCTTGAACGAACTCTCGCTGTCGGTCACTGCGTTCGGCTATGATGCGGAAGCGGGGACGATGACGCCGTTTCAGACCATTGAAACGCTGCCGGAGGAGGTCAAGGCGAAGGAGATCTTCAACAGCGCCTCGGAGATTCGGGTACACCAGAGTGGCAAGTTCGTCTATTCAGCCAACCGTGGCAACGACACCGTCACCGCCTTCCGGATCGATCCGGACACGCACGAATTGACTCTGATTGAGCGGGAGCCGATTCGGGGCGGATGGCCGCGGAATTTCAACATTGACCCGAGCGGGAAATGGCTGCTCGCTGCAGGTCGCGACAGCAACACCGTCGCGGTCTTCGCGATCGATGGTGAATCGGGCGAATTGACCTACACCCGCGAGATGGCAATGGTCCCCACCCCGATCTGCGTGCTGTTCGGAAATGGCGGCCATTGATGGCGTCAGGACCTCTTCTGGAGCGTCATCAGGTATTCGACGATGTCGATCAGGCCTTGTTGGCCGGTGGCGTGGTGCAGGTCCCCTGGCATGATCGAGGTTTCGCTCTTTTTCATCTCCTCGATTTCAGCTCGATCGATTTCGTGGTCGATCGCTTCAACGTCCCGGATCAAGATCTTGTCGTCGGTTTCGGACATTTTTAGGCCCGTGACGACGCGGCCGGTTTCGAGCAGCACGACGTAGCTCTCGTAGTTATGGCTGATCCCGGCGTTGGGATCGAGGATTGACGTCAGCATGGCTTCGCGAGAGAGCTTGCTGCCGATCTCTGACAGGTCGGGCCCCACCTCTTTGCCGAACTGGTCGACGATGTGGCAATTGCTGCAGGTGCCGGTGGAACGAAAGAGTTTCAAACCGCGCTCCACCTGCCCCTTCATTTGGGCAAGTTCACTCAAGGGGGGCAGCGGTTCCTGGTTCGGTTGCTGGGGCAGCGGCAACAGCTCCGCGGCCCGTTCTTGCACCGCCTTGTCGTTCGCTTCGGAAAGGAGGCCTGCAGCGAGCAGTCGCGTATCGCCGGGCAGGGCATCGGCGGCAGCGAATTCGAGCAATCGTTCGGCGCCTAAATTGTTCTTGGCCATGCCGCGGACCGCGGCGGCACGGATTTCATAAGGACGGCTTTCGTCTTGAACAACTTCGCCGAGGATGTTGTTGCTGCGTCCGTTGCCCAGGAACCCCAGCAAGGTCGCGGTCCGAATGGCTGTCTTCGGGTCCTCGCTGCGGACCAACCGGCGCAGTCGCTTCGGTCCGTTATCCCGAGCGGACACCATCCGGGTCGCTTCCACGGCATCGGAGTCGAGCTCCGGTTTGAACATCATCCGCTCGACCGCTTCGGCCGCCCCCTCGGGTTGAAACCGCTTGATCAGTTTCAAGAATTCGGAAGTTCCTTCGTGGCGTTTGATATGCCGAGCGATCGCATTGTTCACGAACCGGTGTTCGGCAAGCTTCGACCCGTTTGCCCGCTCGACCGAGCGGGCGATGATCGCATCGCGTCGCGCCTGGGCGTCGCTGTCGGTTCCCTGTGCTTGTTCGGACGCCTCTCGGTAGACGGCCAGCAGTCGTTTGACCGCGGTGGAGCGATCCTTGGCGTTGTGATATTCGAAACTGCGAAAGTAACGGTCGGTTTCGTGCAGCGGCAGGGTCTCGTCGGCGACGATGGTGATCAGCGCTCCGGCGGCCTGGGGGGCGCGGGTTCGCCAGACGATGTCGCGGCCGGCGGGTGTGTTCCAATCGCCGCCAATTTGTTTCAGCCATGCGTCGTAGCACTCCCTGGCCCGAAGGTCGCTGCCGATTCCGAGTGCCTCCAGGTACCACCGGTCTTGGCCGTCGTGCGCTGCGGCGAGTGTTGCCCAGACCTCGGGCATCGTTTCCGACGGATCAAAACGCAGGGCCACCGCGAGTTCGCGGCGGACTTCGGGGGAGGCGTCGTCGGCGGCGCTGGCGCAGGCGACCGAGGGGACCAGACCGATCTGCTTCGCCAGCCGGATCGCGGTGATGCGAATGTCGGGGTCGGCATCGGCGAGCGCCTGTTGCACGTAGTGTTCGCCGCGGCCGTCGATTTTGCCCAGCAACCACAGGGCCCGCGCCCGCAGGCGAGGATTCTCGTCGTCGTACAGTTGAAGCAGCGCCGGTTCGGCGGCGTTGCCCATCTCGTGCAGCGCCATCCAGGCACGGTAGCGGACCGAACGGGCGGGGTTTCGCAGCGCTTCGACTGCCCCTTCGGCGGTGTCGAAGTCAAAGGTTGGAATCTGGTAAGCCACGTCCGGCGGTGCGATGCGGAACAGCCGGCCGCGGTCGAGGTCGCCCTGTCGGTGACCCCCGACGCCGGGATCGTACCAGTCGGTGACGAACAGTGAGCCATCGGGGGCGACACAGACATCGGCGGGGCGGAACCAGTCATCGTTGGTTCCCGTGAGGAGCGGTTCGATGGTGGCGGTGTAGCCTGCCCCGTCGCGCTTCGTCGGATAAGCCCGCACCACGTTGGGTCCCGGGTCGCAATGAACGACCTGGTCCCAAAAGCGTTCGGGGAGCAGGCGGCCTTCGTAGACGCAGATCCCAGAGGGGGAGCCGGCGCCGGTTTGCAGCAGGTTGGGGACGACGCCGGGGTCGTTCAGGTGCCAATGCTGCAGCGGAACTTCGTCCTCCAGCGTGATCCGGTCCTCTCGCCATCCGGCGCCGGTCAATTCATCGCGATAGCCGTAATTGCCGTGCTCCATCACAAAGTTGATGCGGGTGCCGCGGTTGCCGTCGTCGTCATTGTCGCTTTGCCACAAGGTGCCGAACGAATCGACGGTCGTTTCATAGTTGTTGCGAAAGTTATGGGCCAGGACCTCGAAGTTGCTACCGTCCAGATCGCAGCGGAAGGGCATGCCGCCGTAAAAGGGGGAGCCGTTATCGACGACCGGGCGGCCATGGATGTCGACTACAGTTTCGCCGTCGGCGTCTTTCACCTGGCGGCCGGTGTTGCCAAAGTTGAAATAAAACTTGCCGTCGGGCCCGAAGATGAATGAGTGGGCGGAATGGTCGTGTTGTGGTTGGCCCGTTTCGGTGAACATCGCTTCTTTGCGATCGGCCACGTCATCGCCGTCATCATCGATCAGCCGCCAGAGGGTCGGTGAGGCGGAGACGATGACTTCGGTGCCGTGGTCGGTGGGAAGGACGCAGATTCCCATCGCCGAGTCGATGTCGCGGCCTTGGTAAAACGTTTTCACTTCGTCCGCGACGCCATCGCCGGTGGTGTCTTCGAGGATCAGGATCTGGTCACCTTCCTCGCGGGAGCCATTGTTGCTGCGGTAGTTCATCACCTCGCAGACCCAGACCCGTCCGCGATCGTCGATGTCCAAGTTGGTCAGGCTTCGCAAGTCGGGTTCGCTGGCGACGAGGGTGGCTTGCAGTCCCGGGGCGACGGTGAGCCCTGCGATTGCCGCGGCCGGATCGCGTGGGTCTGCCCCCTGCGTTTCCGATTCGGCTGCGGCTCCCTCGGAGGTTTCAGGGCCCTCCGACTCGTCCTCCTGATTCTCTGTTTCCTCCGACTCATCGTCCTCCTTGTCACCCGGGGTCACGCTGAATTCTTCGACGATGCGGTCGGGTGAAAAATCCTCGGGGGGATCGAAGTCTTGGTTGGCCAGCAGTTTTGGCAGATCGACCGGTTCGGGATCGGAGCCTTGCGGTTCGATCGTGTCGCCGGCGGTCCAGCGAATCGCGTTGGTCACCACCCGGCGAAAGGACTCATTGCCCCAGTTCCAATGGAAGTGGCCGCCGGTGAACCCGAAGGAGCGTCCGCCGTCGGGGCGGTCGTAGGTCCATGCGACCGTCTGCATCTCGCCAGCCGCGACGCTTTTGCGAACCGCCGGGTTGCCACTGTGATGACCGTCGGGGCGGCGCATCGTTGATTCCGGGGCGACGGCGGCCAGGATCGGGGTCACGCCCGAATCCTTGAACCGCAGATGAAAGTACCATTCGTCGTTGGCGGAAAAGGGTTCGACGCCGCGGGTGATGGGGTGATCGGGAAGCGAGTCGAACTCGGCGACCCAGTGCGGGTTGACGCTCCAATTGATTTCGAAGTGCCCGCCGAGCAGGTCGAGCCAATCGTCCCCCGGCTCGCCCGGCACCATTTCGACGGCGTAATGCAGGCAGACGAAGCCGCTGCCGTCGGCTAACTTTTCGCGGAGCTCATCGCGGTGGTCCATCGCCACATGCCGGCCGCCGCCATCGGCATAGATCACGATCGAGTCGGCTCGCTCGATCAAGCGGCGGTCCTCCGGCCAGCCCTGCACGACGGTGGCGTCGATCTCGGGGTTGCTCGACTCAAGTGCTTCCTCCAGGATTTTGAGCCCGGCGTAATGTTCGTGGGCGCCGTAGCCGTGCGACTGGGGGCCGGCGATCATGAGAATCTCAATCGAGTCACCCTTGGCCGCCTCGTCGGCATCGGGCGCTGAATCGGCGCCGGCGGCGCGGGCGGTTGTCGCCACCACGATGGCGGCCGACAGGAGCAGGCATGAACGGAGCATACGGACCGATCCTCAATTCCTGGTGAGTGGCGTCGAAAGCGTCAATACCTCCCCGGCAGCACGGAGGTTCAGCCCCTAGTGTAACCGGCGCGGGGGCGTTAGGAACGCCGGGAGATCCCGCCGGGGGCGGTGCGTTCCGTCGGGTTTCCGTCCGGTTTCAAGCCCTGGGTCCGCGGGCGGGTGTCAGCTACATTGACCAGCCCGCGTGAATGGACGTTTCTCGACCCGCCAACCCCGGTTTGACTTCCCTTGAAAGCTAACATCGTTTTGCTCCCCGGCGACGGGATCGGCCCCGAAATCGTCGAGCAGGCTCGGCTCGTCCTCGGCTCGGTGGCGTCCCGCTTTCACCACGACTTTTCCTTTGCCTCCCATCGGATCGGTGGCGTCGCGATTGACGAGACGGGCGACCCGTTGCCCCCGGAGACGGTCGAGGCATGCCGGCGGAGTGACGCGGTGTTGCTCGGCGCCGTGGGTGGACCGAAGTGGGATGACCCTTCGGCCGCGACGCGACCGGAGGCGGGCTTGCTGAAGATTCGCAAGGAGCTCGGCCTGTTCGCCAACCTGCGGCCGATCAAGCTGTACGACGAGTTGGCCGACGCCTCGCCGTTGCGGCGAGAGATCATCGCAGGGACCGACATCCTGTTCTTCCGCGAGCTGACCGGCGGCGTCTACTTCGGCGAATCGGGACGAAGCGGGGAAGGGAGCGAGGAGTCCGCCTACCAGGTGATGAGATACAGTGCTGCGGAGGTGGAGCGGATTGTCCGGTTGGCCGCTCGGGCGGCGCAGCAGCGGAGCAATCATCTGGTCAGCGTCGACAAGGCGAATGTGTTGGAACCGAGCCGGCTGTGGCGCCGCGTCGCGGCGCGGGTGATGGCCGAGGAATTTCCGCAGGTGCGTTATGAAGTCGTCCTGGTCGACGCGATGGCGATGCACCTGATCAACCGCCCCGCTGACTTTGACGTCGTCGTCACGGGGAACTTGTTCGGCGATATCTTGACCGACGAAGCATCGATGTTGCCCGGCTCGCTGGGGATGCTGCCGAGCGCCTCGTTGGGCGAAGGGGGGCCGGGGCTTTACGAGCCGATTCACGGCTCGGCTCCGGACATCGCGGGCCGGGGTGTGGCTAACCCGCTGGCGACCATCCTCGCCGCAGCGATGATGCTGCGGCATTCACTTTCCTTGCCGACCGAGGCGGAGGCGATCGAACGGGCTGTGGCGCGGGTGTTGGCCGATGGCCTGCGGACCGCCGACATCGCCCGCGGCGCCGCCGCGATCGGAACCGAAGCAATGGGGGCTGCGGTGGTGGAGCGACTGGCTGAGAGATGATCACAACGTGGGTGGCCCTGCTGATCGACGCGCCCGAAATGCCGGACGGAGTGTGGCTGACCACGGGCACCTACCTGTTGTTGGCGGTGATCTTGGCGGCGCTGTTGATCGCCACGATTGTGGGCCAGGTCTTGGCCCGCCGCGAAAGCTTGGGGATCGAAACGGCGGTCGTCCGTCGTTTCAACGTCAAGATCCGCGTTTGGTGGACGATGGCGGCGATCTTCGTGCTTGCGTTCCTGCTGCACCGCATCGGCGTGGTCGTGCTGTTCTTTTTGGTTTCTTTCTGGGCGCTCCGAGAGTTCATCTCGATGACGCCCACCCGTCGCGGCGATCATCGGACGCTGTTTTGGATCTTCTTCGTCTTCACGCCGCTGCAATATGTCCTGATCGGGCTGGGCAGTGCGTATTACGACTATTACAGCATCATGATTCCGGTCTATGCCAGCTTGTTCATTCCGGCGCGGGCAGCGATCGCCGGTGACTACAAGCGATTTCTCGAACGGAGCGCGAAGATTCAAGCCGGCCTGTTGATTTGCGTCTATTCGCTCAGCCATGCCCCGGCACTGCTCGATCTGAGCCTGGTCCGGACCGGTGGCGCTCCGTGGCGCGGCAGCAACGTCAGCCTGTTGGTCTTCTTCGTGCTCATCGCCCAGCTCTCGCTGGTGCTTGAACGGGGCTGGAGCAGGCTCGCCGGCCGTCACGTGATCGCTGAGAAGATCAACGCCTCCCGGACGTGGGAAGGGGTGTTCGGCTCGATGGTCACCACCGGCTTGATCGCCGCGGTGTTCTACTGGGCGACCCCCTTTTATCCTTGGGAAGCCGGCATCATGGGGGCTGTTGTCACGATTATGGCCGGGGCTGGGGCGTTGACGATGAGCGCGATCAAACGCGATCGTGGCGTGCATGACACCGGGACCCTGGTCCAAGGCCACGCGGGGGTGCTCGACCAGATCGACAGCATTTGTTTCGCCGCCCCGATCTTTTATCACCTCACTCGCTTTTTCTTCACCGCATGAGCCTGCCGCTGTTCGATACCCACGCTCACCTCAACCTCGATGCCTTTGATGGGATCGTCGACGCGGTGGTTGGCCGAGCCCGCGACGCTGGGCTGGTTGGCATCACCGTGATCGGGACCGACGCGGAGTCGAGCCAGATTGCTTGTGATTTGGCCGCCGACTATCCCGGGTTCCTGCACGCCGCGGTCGGCATTCAACCCAACTCGGTCGCCCACGCCGGTGACGCGGATTGGCGGACGATCGAAGCGTTGGCCGCCTTTCCCGGGGTCCGCGGCATCGGTGAGACGGGGCTAGATTGCTACTGGGAGGAGACGCCGCTGCAAGCCCAGGCCGACTACTTCGATCGCCACATTCAACTGGCACGGCAGACCGGTTTGCCGATGGTGATTCACATGCGCGACAGCGGCGAGCTGATCGTGGAACAACTGCGGCGGCAAACGTCGCTGCCAGCGGGTGTGATGCACTCATTCACCGGCGACTGGCCGCTCGCCGAAGCTTGTTTAGCACTCGGTCTCTCGCTCAGCTTTGCCGGGATGGTGACGTTCAAGAACAACCAGGTCTTGCGGGAGGTCGCCCAGCGGGTGCCGGAGGATCGCCTGCTGGTAGAAACCGACTCGCCCTACCTGAGCCCGGAACCGCTGCGCGGTCGGCGGCCCAATGAACCGGCCCGGGTCGAGCATATCCTCCGCTGCCTGGCCAGCGTTCGCGGCGTGACACCGGAGTATCTGGCGGAGGTCACCACGGCCAACGCGAAGCGGTTCTTTCAGTTGCGGTAACGTCGATTGAACTCCTCCACCACCCCCCGCAGCTGGTGGTCCAAACGATCCATTGCGTTTTTTTCGATCGACGCGGGCACGCCCCAATAGGCATCCGCGATGCCGCCCGCAATGCAAGCCATCGTGTCGGCGTCACCGCCCAAGGAGACGGCGTTGCGAACGGCATCCTCGAAGTTTTCCGCTTCCAGAAACGCACAAATGGATTCCGGGACCGATCCCTGGCAGGAGATATCAAACTCGTAGGTCTCACGGACCTCGTCGAGCGGCTTTGTCAGGTCGTAACCGAAAGTTTCCACGATCTGGTCGTAGATCTCCTGCTTGTCGCGGCCAGTGCGAGCGAGAAAGATGGCGACGGCGGTGGCTTGCGCGCCGCGGATCCCTTCCGGGTGGTCGTGGGTCACGGCCGCGATCCGGGCGGCATTTCGCATGACGTCGTCCACGGAATCGTACGCGAAGCCCACGGCGCTGACCCGCATCGCGGCGCCGTTGCCCCAGCTGTGGTAAGGTTCCCGGCGGCGCTGCATCGCCCAATCGAGGAAAGCTCCCCCATAGCCGGCATGCGGGTAGCGATCGACGTAGGCGTGCAAGGTGTCGACCAGATCGAGTTGGTGCAAAATCGACTCCGCAACCGCGAGCGTCAACACCGTGTCGTCGGTGAAGCGGTTGGAGGGACCGAACAGACGAAACTGCTTCGTTTTCGTTCCCGCACCCTCATGGATCGACCCGATGATGTCTCCGGCAATTGCCCCGATCATGCTTTTTCATCCCTGGCCATCGGTCATCCGCTGCGGTCAGCGAGTCACCAGTTTTTTCAACAGCGTTCCTTATGGTACCCGATCCCCCTGAGCATTCCGAATTGCATCGTACCGCTCCGGCACGTTGGCGGATGAGTCTCCGCGAAGCGTTGGGGTTGGTCACGATCATCGCTCTGGCGGTCGCCTATGCCGCGCTGCTGGTCCAGTTCCGCAGCGCCGAGCGGGAACTGCAGACGCTGCGGGCCGAGACGGGTTTCCTGCCGCCCACCGGGGCGGAGCAAATCGCAGCGGTACATGTCCCCTCGGACGAAGCATTGGAGTACCGCGTGCGGGTACGGGTTCCCGAGGATGAACCGTACCGGATCGCCTACAGTTCGGTCGTGCCGCAGGGCCGCGCCGATCCAGAATGGTTCGCCGCGGTGGATGTCCCTCCGGGCGACTCGGTGGTCACGGTACGGGTCGGCAAAGATCCCCGCGACGAACGCTGGAAAATCGCTACACTTGTCCAGTCCGGCCGTGGCAACAAGCGAATGGCCACTGGGTTGCCGGAGGACCATATAGCGGTCTTTCGCGAGTCCGGCGATGTGGTCAGCACTGGTGTCGGGCGGTCGATGGTCTCGGCGGACTCCCCCGCCACGATTCGGCTGGTCGATGAACGTTGGCTCGTTGGCGAGGGAGCGCTGCTGTTGTACGGCGACCGGCCGGCGGAGCGAGACCAGGTTGGGATCTACGCCGAACTGCAGCCCGACACGCAACCGTTGTGACCACCACCCATTGCCCATTTCCTTGTGACGTTGAACGCTGATGCCCCGCGATTTCTTGAAAGATGCTGCCGACGAGTATGACGTGGTCGTGATCGGCAGCGGTCTGGCTGGCATGACGGCCGCCAATGTGCTCGGCCGGGCCGGCCACCGCGTCCTGCTGCTCGAACAGCATTACAAGCTCGGCGGATTGGCCACTTGGTTCCTTCGCCCCGGCGGTCACATCTTCGACATCTCGCTGCACGGGTTTCCCCACGGCATGATCAAATCGTGCCGCCGGTACTGGAACCGGGACATCGCCGACCGGATCGTGCAGCTGAAGAACATCCGCTTTGACAACCCCCAGTTCTCCCTGACCACCACGTTCAACCGTGAAGATTTCACCCGGATTTTGACCGACCGCTTCGGGATCGCACCTGGGACGGTCCAGGAGTTCTTTGACACTGCTCGCGGGATGAATTTTTACGACGACCAGACGACCACCACGAGGCAGTTGTTCGATCGGTTCTTCCCCGGACGTGATGATGTCGTTCGCTTGTTGATGGAGCCGATCACCTACGCCAACGGATCGACGCTGGAAGACCCGGCGATCACCTACGGGATTGTCTTCAGTAATTTCATGAGTAAGGGTGTTTTCATCTACGAAGGAGGCACCGAGGATTTGGTGGCGCGGATGAAACGCGAGCTGAAGTCCAACGGTGTCGACATTCGGATCAACTGTGGCGTCGATCGGATCGAGGTCAAAGACGGCCATGTAGCCGGGGTTGTGGTCAACGGCCGCCGCATCCGCTGTCGCGCCGTGGTCAGCAATGCCAATCTCAAGACGACGGTGCTCAAGATGCTCGGCCGCGACGTGCTCGATCGAGACTACGTCGAGCGGAGCGAACAGGTGCGGCTGAACAACAGCAGCACCCAGGTCTACATGGCGTTGAAACCGGGCGAGGAGATTGACGAATCGAGCGGTGACCTGTTTTTCACCAGCACGGCCGAAGAGTTTCGCACCGATCTGTTGCTCAGCCGAAACATCACCAGCCGCACCTTCAGCTTTTACTATCCGCGAACCCGTCCGACCAAGAAACGGCGGTACGCGATCGTCAGCAGCACCAACGCGAATTGGTCCGATTGGGCGGGCCTGAGCGAGCAGGAGTACGCGGCCAGCAAACGCGACTTGGTGGAAACAACCATCGACGCCTTGGAAAAATATCTGCCCGGGATTCGCAACAAGATCGATCGCGCCGAGGCCGCCACGCCGCGGACGTTCCACCACTACACCCGCCATGAGTTGGGAGCCAGCTTCGGCACCAAGTTCGAAGGTTTGGGTGTGAGCCGGGAGTTGCCCCAGCAGGTCGGCGGGATGTACCACGCCGGCAGCGTCGGGATCATCATGAGCGGCTGGCTGGGGGCGATCAACTATGGCGTGATCGTCAGCAATGAAGTCGATCAGATGCTTACGCGGGCAGCCTCCCCGGTTTGATGGCGATGTCGCCACGCTTAAAAACAGGGCCCAGTGCTGAGTGCCGCGAATCAAAAAAGAGTCCTGACCCCTTTTTTCTTTCTACCACGAGTTTTGCCGATGCCCCTTTGCCGAATCGCTGCCGGTCGCGAGTCCGAGTATGCCCTGTATCGCTCGGGCCAGGTTTGCCCTTTGCGCTTGGTCACCGACGATCTGCCGCACGAAGAGGCGTTGTTCGAGCGCGGCGTCGACTGGCTGTCATCGCTGCCGGAGCCGGCCGGCGACCAGTGGCAACCGGCCCCGCAGGTGCTGCTGCCTCCCGTTCCGCCGCCGGAGAAAGTGATCTGCATCGGGCTGAATTACCGGGATCACGCAATCGAAACGGGGGCGAACATTCCCACCGAGCCGGTCGTGTTTGGGAAGTTCAACACCGCGATCATCGGCCACGGAGATGCGATTCGGTTGCCCAGAATTGCCCACGAAGTCGACTACGAAGCTGAGTTGGTCGTCGTCATCGGCAAGACGGCCAAGCACGTTTCCAAGGCGTCGGCAGGGGAACATGTCTTCGGCTACACCTGCGGGCACGATGTCTCCGCCCGCGACTGGCAGAAGGGGCGCCCGGGCGGACAGTGGTTGTTGGGCAAATCGTTCGACACCTTCGCCCCGCTGGGGCCCTCTCTGGTGACCACGGCCGAACTGCCGGACCCCGGGAATCTGCGCGTCCGTATGTACGTCAACGGCGAGGTGGTTCAGGAGAGCACCACGGCGCAGTTGATCTTCGACATCCCCACGTTGATCGCGCACCTGTCGTCGATCATGACGCTGCATCCCGGCGATGTGATTTTCACCGGCACACCGCCCGGGGTGGGCGCGGCGCGAAACCCGCCTGTGTTCTTGCAGCCGGGGGATATCTGTAGCGTCGAGATCGAAGGGGTCGGGATGCTGACCAATCGCTGCGAACCCGATCCGTTACGGTGAAACGGGTCGGTACGGAATTGGACGTCGCCAC
>CAYWXT010000045.1:13249-21117 GCA_964462125.1 uncultured Pirellulaceae bacterium
TGCGAACCCGATCCGTTACGGTGAAACGGGTCGGTACGGAATTGGACGTCGCCACTTACCTCTCTGGATCGAGCGTCATGATCTCGATTTTGCGGAAGTCGGTCGGGTGGCTTTCCGACTGCAGTGAGATCGTTCCTTCGCTTAGCATCAGGCCACCCTGCTCTTCGGCCAGTTCCTTGGCATGATTGTGGCGAGGGTCGAGTTGGGGCTGGGTGTACTCCAGCACCGTTTCGCCCTCGAGGATGTGCTTGACCACACCGTTGCCACGAACTTCGAGTTCGGCCGTCACCCATTGATCGCCGTGGTAGGTCTTGGACGTTGATGACGTGCAGTGGGGCAGGAACACCTCGCCGTCGAGGACGACGTTGGTGCCGGGGGTACAGAGGTTGGACGTGGTCCGTTTATCGGTCCCGTTGCCGCCGAGCAGTTGAACCTCGATCGAGGCTGGAAAGTCTTGGTCGACGCCCATTTGCTGGGGCCGCTCCCCGTGGAACATGATCCCGTTGTTGCGAACGGCCCAGCCGGGGCCTCCGGGGCACTGCTCGCCGACGAACCGATACTCGACCCGCAACCGGTAGTGGGAAAAGCTGTCTTTGTAGAACAGGTGCCCGAACTGGTCGTCATACTGGTCGTACTCGTCGTAGCGAACCTTCAAGATCCCATCTTCGACGCGAAACGTGTTGAGATGGTTCACGCCCGATTCCTGATGCCGGATCTTGGGGGTCCACCCCTGAAGGTTCTTGCCGTTGAACAGTTGGACCCAGGTTCCCTCGCCCGATTCTTCGGCGTGTGTTTGCGGGGAATCAATCAGAATCGCGAGCAGGGCAAACGCAATCGGGAACAGGGTGCGGGACATCAGAAGCTGCTTTGAAACGAGGGAACGGAATCGCTGGAGGCGGATGATGGCAGGCGATGTGTCCCGATTTTAGTCGGTCCTGCCGCGCCGCGTCACGCGCACAAAAAACCGCACCGCCGATTCGAGAAATCGGCGACGCGGTCCAGGGTGGCGTGGCCTGCTGCCGCAAAAACGTGGGCGAAGGCAGGCGACACCGGGGTGCCGTGATGGTGGCCCCTAGCTCTTGGTAGCCTGCTGCTGTTGTTGCTGGGCTTGAGGACTCTGTTGTTGTTGTTGCAAGCCTGGGCGAACCCGCTTGTTGATGTCGGTTTCCAGGACACCGAAGACCGACTCGTGCCGGGCCACGGACATCTGCAGGGCGGCGAGCAGTCGCTTTGCCGTGAAGAAGTTCACGATGATTCGCTGCTTCACCTGAATCGGATCCTTGGGCACACCGATCGGTTGGGGGTTCAAACCGAAGTCGATGATCAGTTCCTCGGGGGAGCCGGTGACGCGACAAAAGTTGGCGTAGGTCGCGATTGCGTTTTCATCATTGACTTGAACCTGAACCGGTTGTTGGGCTTGGGTCTGGGCCTTCGCCGCGGCTGGCGCCGATTGTTCGCCTTGAGGCTCGTCAGATTGCGGTGTTTTGCTGTCTGCCATCGATCAAAATCTCCGAAGGGGAAAGGGCGGAAGTGGTGGCGATCGGGAAAAGGGAAAGCTTGAGAGGGGGTGTGAGACGGCTTGACCGGTCATCCTAACGGACCGAGTCACGATCGCAACGCGGGAAGCAATCTTCCGGCTCAAAAACGTTGAGACATATGTTAAGCAGCGCAGGATGCGCAAGTTGGTGTTGATGGACGGACCGTAGGGACATCTCTGATTCACAGTTCGAAATTGAAAGTCTTCATGATGAATCTCCGGAATCGCGCGCCGAGCGACTTGGGGGCGACGTGGATCTTGGCGGAGCCTCGGTATCCGGGTCGCAGGGGCGTATCCCAGCCGTCGGTCGGCACCCTTCCTTGATAGGAAACGCTGCGCGGTTTGATGTGACCGGTTCGCGGATCGACCTCGGTTTGCAGGTCGCCCCCGGTTTGGCTGGAGAGCGAGGAGGAGGCAGCTTCGAGCGGCTGGCGAGAGATTTCGGTCAGTTCTCCGCTGAAGTGGGTCAGCCGATAGGAGTCGAGCATCAGGTCGACGCTTTGGCCGGTACGGACCAGCGGCAGGTCGCCTTGGTCGATGACCAACACCGCGACGAAGGCATCGGGAGAACCGATTTCGCAGATCAGGTCATCTTCGGTCAGCAGGGCATCCCGGTTTTCCTCGTTCAGGGGCGTTCCGGTCCAGCCTGGGAGCCGGCCGTCGCCGGAGTCTTGCGGTTTCCGTTCTGGCGGGGGCAAAACGAATCCGTCGCGCGACGCCCGAACGGTCAACTCTTCGATTTCCTCTTCGGTTTTATCAAGCAGTTCACGGACGGAGGTGAGGATCTCCTCGTGGGTGTTCAGCTGGGCTTTGAGGCTTTCGTCCCCGCGGCTGCGGAGGCCAAGGTTTCGCAGCTCCAACTCAGCGAGTCGCTCTTCTCCTTGGAGATCGGCAAGCCGGATTTTCAGTTCCTGGTTTTCCAGGACCGCGATGGTATCACCGGCGGAAACTCGGGATCCGGGTTGGACCGTGGAGACGACCCGACCGCTGGTGCCTGCGTAGACCGAACCCGCTTCACCGGGGCGGATCTCGAAGGCGCAGTCGACGTGGTGGGGGAGTGGGATGTAGGCGACGGCGGCGAGCACCGTGGCGACGATGCCCAAGGTCGCCAAGAGCCGTGGGCGTTTCACTTTTGCGAGTCTCCCGGGGGTACGAATGAACTTCCAGGTTTGAATCACCGGTTGGGCGACCAGGCCGGAGAAGCCGACCACGGCGAGGATCCGTCCAATCGCCTGGAGCCCATACGGTTCGAGCACCTTGATCACGAACCAAACGATCGAGAAGACGATGACCCAGCGATAGATCACGCTGGCGATCGTGAACAGTCCGAACCACAACTTCCCTCGCTGGGGCAAAAACGGGTCGTCTTGCAATTCCAGTCCCAGACAGGTTTCTTGAAACCACCGCTTGAGAACCTCCGTGCTCTTTTGGCGAAGGTTCGGGATTTCCAGGAAGTCCATCAGGATGTAGTAGCCATCGAACCGCAGCAGCGGGTTTCCGTTGACCAGCAGCGTGCTGACCACATTCAAGAACATCATGTTCAGGCAGAGATCGTTGATCGTTGTTCCCGATTCGCTATAGAACCAGACGAAGGCGGCGATCGAGGCCAGGATCATCTCGACATAGATCCCGCCGGCGCCGATCCAGACCCGTTTCCATTTATTTGGCAGCATCCAGGAGTCGGAGACATTGCAGTAGAGGCAGGGGGTGAAGACGAGCAGCATGAAGCCGATCTCGTGGCACTCCCCGCCGAACTTCTTGCAGCTCACCCCGTGGCCGAACTCGTGCAGCACCTTCACGATCGCCATGGTCGCAGCCAGGATCAGCCAGCGGTCGGCGGCAAAGAATTGCTGGAATGTCGGCAGCCGGTCGTAGACCGTTTCGTATTGGGTGGCCAGCAGCAACGAGGCAGAGAGCAACAGGCCGAGGAAGAAGATCAACGCGGGGATGGTGAACATCCAGCCGAGCCAAGGAGTGACTGCCCCCAAGATCCGTTCGGGATCGAAGCCGCGAAAGCGGATCGCGAAGATGTTGGTGAACTTGCCGAGCACCTCTTTGCTCTTCTTCTTCCGGCCCCGCTTCCGGAGCGCCTTTCCCTGGCCGGGTGAGTTGCTGATCACCAGGCCGCTGCGGTGCAGCATGCCGATGAACTGCTGCAAGTCGCCGAAGGTGATCTTCTGCGGCGCGAACCGCTGCTCGAATCCGTCCTTGATTTGCTGCAGGCTGACATGCCCATCGAGCATGTTGAGAATGAAGTATTCCTCGTCGTGAAAACGATAATACTGTAGCCCCACCGGCTCTTTGACGACCCAGTAGCCGGTGCCTTGATAGCGGTGGCGGCTGGCCGTCAGGTCGGGTCGTTTACGGACCGTCAGCGGTCGGGAGGCGCTGCTGACGAGGGATTCGGCCAAGCTGGTCATGGATCAGTACGTCGTGCCGTCGCGTCGAATCATCAGTTCCGCCCGCATCCCGGGACTGATCGCCCATTCCCCGTCGATCTGCTGGTTGTCGATGTCGACCCAGATGCGGTAGTGGTCGTTCAAATCGATTTCGCTGCTGACAAAGCCGACGGTACTGTCGATCTCGATCGTGTTCTCGGAATCGTGCTGGTTGTAGACCCGCACGCGGACCGGCATTCCGGGGCTGATCTGGCGGGAGTAAGCCAGGGCGTCGACATCGCCTTCCACCCGCAGGCGGTCCAATTTCACGACCGTCGCAATCGCGCTGCCCGGTTGCACCCACTCGCCAGGCTGGGCGATCCGCATCTCGATGAAGCCATCGAACGGGGCGCGGATCGTGCGGCGGGCGACCTCATGCTCGGCCAACTTGCGCTCGTTTTTGCGGCCGACGTATTGGGCCTCCTTGACGCTCCGTTCGTTCTCTGCCAGTTCGATCCGGAGGGTGGCGCGGACCGCTTCGAGTTCCTTCTTCCGCATCTCGTACAATTGCACGGCGCGGCTCTTGTACAGCTCGCGGTACGACTCGGCCTCGGCCAGCGCCAACTTCTCGGCGTTCTTGGCATCCCGCAGATTGACATCGCTGGAGGCGGTCAGGCTCGCCTCCTTCTCTTGAGCCTGTTTCAGCTTCAAGGTCAGCTGGGCTTGGGTGTCGTCCATGACCGCCAGGACATCGTCCTTCTCCACATTCATCCCCTCTTCGACCTCCAGCTGCACCAGTTTGCCTTCGACCTCGGCGGGGACGTTCACATGCTTGATGTACTTGACCATGCAGTGTTCCGCCGGAATCTCGATGATCGATGGCGGCGATTGGGCGGCAGCGGTGGAGAGCACCAGCAGCGCGGTGAGCCACCGGCCGGCTCGGCAGAGCCGGGCGAGGGCGTGCGTGGGGCGAATCAGTCGCGGCAACAAAAACATTGGTCGGTGACTCCGGGGCGTCATGAATAGCGAAGGGGCAAATAGCGAAGGGTTTGGACTCGAAGCATCAGAAGAGGAACTTGCACAGCCACTCGTAGACTTCGTGAAAGAAGACAAAGCCGCTGGCCCGGCGGCCGCAGCGGATGTCGGCCGTCACTCGCGTCCCAGGGCTGGGCTTCAGATTCGCCAGCGATTCCTGGTCGGGCATCACCCGCATCTTGATGACCGAGCCGTGCTCCTCGCTCTCCTCGGCGCGGCGCGAGATGTGTTTGGTCAACAAGGTCCCTTTCAAGGGCTGGTCGGGATCGGAGGCGAGGATGTAGCGGACATCCAATTGGTCGGCACCCATCTGTTCGATATAGCGGTCCAGGTGCCCTTCCCGCTTCTCCGGCATGTCGACTTCGATGTGGAGCGGCCGGCTCAGGTCGGCGACTTTCATCAGGACCTGGCCGGTTTGGACCGGGCGGCTGCGGAGCATCCGTTCGACTTCCCAGGAAACGATGACCCCATCGACCGGAGAGCGAACGATGAGTTCCTCGGCGCGTTTCTGCTTGAGTTCCAATTTGGCCTCCAAGACCTGCAGCTTGGTTCTCAGCTGCGCCGCCTCCCCTTCCATCGTTCGCAGCTCGGCCGGATCGAGCCGTTGGCGCCGGCTGAGATTCCCCAGTTTTCCCTGGACGCTGGCGAGTTCCGCTTTGGTGGTCAGGATCTGACCCTGCACATCGGCCATGTCGATATCGATTTGGCGATTGCGCAGGTGGACCAGTTCCTGCCCCGCGGTGACCACTTCGCCATGCTCGACCTTCACGTCGATTACTTCTCCGTCGATTTTGGCGAAGACATTTCGCTCGACTTCCGGTTTCAGCGTCCCTTCGGCCTGCAGATTGAAGTCGCGGGGGATGAAGATCAGCCCAAAAATGACTGCCATCAGCAGCCCGGCAACCGCCAAGGTTTTGGGGAGCGTGCGCGCCTTGAGCACCCACGTGGCCCGGCCGAGGGCTCGCCAGATCGGCATCAGAAACAGATTGGTGTGGGACAGCGAGTTGGCGATCGCCCGCGTCCCATGTTCATACACCAGATCGCAGCGGCTGTGAAACACCGCCGGTGGCAAGTCGCTTTCGATCTGCTCAACGATCAGGGCGCCGATCACCTCGCCGCGGTGGGCGTTGTCCCGGTCGAGTTCCCCGGTCGCCCCCTCTTCATCCACCCCCAGCTTCCGTTCCGGTGCGCGCAAGGGGAGCACGGCGATGTTGCGGCCGTACGACAGGTCGACGTATTCCTCCAACGCCTCCTCGATCTGCGGCGGCAAATCTTCGGTGGAGCCATCGTGCCAGAGCGGCTCTCCGGCGGCAACCACGCGGGAGGCGAGCCGGTTCAGCGCGGTCACGATGTTCGAACGGTTCTCGATCGTGTCCTGGCCGCTGATCGCCAGCACGCGGCATTTGCTGCCCCGCTTGATCGCGACACTGACCCGGTCGCAGCCGATCATGCGGCGGCCTTCGTTGGCGACCACGTTGGCCGTTTCGGTCAAGTCCAGCGACTCGTGGGCCGCGCGGGCGAAGGAGTCGGATTGCTGCCAGAGCGTTTGCCGGTCGCCCAAGGTGCGGAGCTTTTGGCTCCGCAGCCACTCGGATGCCAGCTCGCACATCTGCTGGACAAACCGCAGATAACCCCGCTGGGTGTCCGGCGCCGTGTCCGGACGCTGGAAAATCTCGATCAGCCCGTCGTTTTGGCCGTCGTGCTGTAGCGCCCCGAGGACGAGGAGATAACGGGTCGGGTTGCCCTCGGCGTCGCCGTCGGTAGTCCCGGAGTAGGGGGGGATCAGCAGCGATTGTCCGCTGTTGGCCACCCGGCGGATCAACCGATTGTGGCGGTTGGCGTCGTCGCTGTCGTCGGACAACAGCGAGGGCTCGGCGTTGATCTGGTATTGCAGCTGTAACTGACGATCCTCGTCGAGCAACCAGATCGCTCCGCCGGCGGCCGCCAGCGCGGTGATCACACGGCTGAGCAGCTCTGGATAGAACTCATCGGCTGTCGCCCCCCCCTTGGCCAGCGCCGCAATCTCGTTGACCAGGGAGCGGATTTGAGCTTTGGTTTCTTCGACCGTCTGTTGATTGACCGACATGGGCCTTTGACACGTAGGAGCGGAAGAATACGGGTCTGTCGACAGTAATGAATCCTGGGTTTCATCGCCATCGCGACCGGTTGGGGAAGACCAGAAAGCCGGGGACCCTCGGCGGGCCGTACCGATTCTCGCGAATGGTCCATTTCTAACCTTATACAAATTGTATAAACTGGATTGCGATCGAGAGCAAGTCGGTTTTTTTCCAGGAATGATTTGGAGGAGGAGGGCGTGAGCGTGCCGCAACCGAGATCTGGACCGCCGCCGGACCGTTCGGGTGAGACTTCGCCTGAGCGGGTGCGGTCGGAGTTGGCCGAGCTCGACCGCGAGCTGAACCAGCTCCGGCGTGAACTGCGACGGTCGATCGAGGCCAAGCTGGGGCGATTTGCTGGCCGGTCGATGGGAACGTTGGCGGCGAATCGGGAGCTGGCCACGGCCATCCATTCGCTGCTTGACGGTTATGGGCTCCGCGTCCGCTGCAGCGAGTGTGGGCATCCGGCGATTCTGCGTGTTTCTCCCCGCCCCGGTTCTCGATCTGGCGCGTTCGTCTTCGATCACACCATCGATGGCCGCCGGACGTTTCACGGCGGCGGCGGTCAAGTTCCTCCATTGCGGCTGGTCGCCAAGCCGGCTCGCCGCAGCAAGCGTCGGGCGGCTGGCTGATCCGACGATCCGGCCCGGCGGCGGAGTACCTCCGTTTCGCCGAAGCGGAGCGTGGAATCGCGATTGACTCACGCGATCCCCAACCGGCCTGGCAGTGGAAAACGTCCCCGCATCGCCACGATCCGGCCCGGCGGCGGAGTACCTCCGTTTCGCCGAAGCGGAGCGTGGAATC
>CAYWXT010000045.1:21217-28243 GCA_964462125.1 uncultured Pirellulaceae bacterium
CCAACCGGCCTGGCAGTGGAAAACGTCCCCGCATCGCCACGATCCGGCCCGGCGGGACGGATGTACTGCGAAACGGAGGTGGCCGTGGTTTGCTATCATTGCGGCATGAAGACTGAATCGATTCCGCTCCCGACCGCCGACGATGCCCGGGCCCAGTTGCGGGCGGCGATGGCTCAGCTTGAGTTTGCCCGCCGCTACACGTTGGAGCTGCTGGAGGCGACTCCGGAGGAGCGGTGGTTTGAGATCCCGTCTGGGGTTCCGAGCTGTGTTGCTTGGCAGGTTGGCCATTTGGCGGTCAGCCAATACGGGTTGCTGCTCTTTCGGATCCGGGGCCGCCGCCCGGAGGATCTGGAGTTGATCCCTGGGCGATTTCGCAAGGCTTACGGTCGCGGGTCGACTCCCGGTCGCGATTCCAGCGGCGAGCGGTCGCCGGCGGCGTTGCTGGAGCGGCTCCGCCAGGTCGACCGTCAGTCCCGCTTGGAGCTGGCGGAGGTCGATCCCGCGGTGTTGCTCGAGCCGGTGGAGATGCCCTATGCCGGCTACCCGATCAAGCTTGGTGCGATCCTATTCTGTCCCCTGCATGAGCAGATCCATGCGGGGCAGGTCGGATGTCTGCGGCGGGCGTTGGGGTTGTCGCCGATTCGCTGATGATGGAAACGTTCCACGAGTCGATCTACGACCATCCGAAATATTACGATCTGGTTTTCGGGGCGGACTGTGCCGCGGAGGTCCGGTTCATCCTCGGATGTGCCGGGGCGTATCTCGAGCGTCCGTTGCGGCGGGTGTTCGAGCCTGCGTGTGGCACCGGTCGGCTGTTGTTTGCCTTGGCGCGGCGTGGTTTGGAGGTGTCGGGGCTGGACTTGAACCAGCGGGCGATTGCTTATTGCAACGCTCGGCTCGATCGGCACCGCTTGCCCCCTTCGGGTTTCGTGGCCGACATGGCCGATTTCCGGGTTCGTCGCCGGAGTGACGTGGCGATCAACACGATCAACAGTTTTCGTCACCTACCGACCGAGGCGGCTGCCCGAGCGCATCTGGAGTGCATGGCCGGGGCCGTCGGTCGCGGCGGGCTTTACCTGCTCGGCATTCATCTGACACCGACCGCGGCGGCCCCAAGCGAGACCGAGTCGTGGTCGGCGCGGCGGGGAAACCTGGCGGTCAACACGCACATGTGGACGATTGAGCGGGATCGTCGTCGGCGTCGCGAACGGTTCGGCATTCGGTTCGATGTCCGCACGCCCCGCCGGTCGTTCCGGATCAATGACGTCTTGGAGCTCCGGAGTTACACCGCCGGTCAGATGCGGCGTCTGCTCCGCTCGGTTGCTGCCTGGGAGCTTGCCGAGACGTTTGATTTCGCCTACGACCTCGGGGCTCCAATTCAGGTCGACGCGACGAGTGAAGATGTCGTCTACGTCTTGTGTCGGCGATAGACGCGGGTGTGGCGGGGCCACTCGAACGGCGGGATTCCCAGACGCCTGGTATGTCTGCCGCTGCCGGGGTCAACTAAGTGTCCTGTCCAACGATCGATCGGTCGCGTCGGCTGAGCAGGACCAATCCGGCGGCGGCGGTGATTGCGGCGGCGGCGATCGCGCCGGAGATGATGGCGTTGCGTTTCCAGCGGAGTTTGGTTTGTTCTGCGACGCGGTACATCATCGGCATCGCCAGATCGACGCCGAATCGCTCGATATCTTCGTATTCTCGAATCAGCTCGGCCGCGGTCAGTTCGTGGTAGCGGGCTCGCAGTTCGGCGATGTGCCCCTCGGTGGTGATCGGCACATCGACCGACATGGCGCGAACCGAACAGAAGCCGCTGACCAGGAGGCTGACCAGGGCGATCGATCCGAGGAGGCCGAACGCGATCCGCTGGCCGATCGACGTGCTGCTGCCGCTGCGGGAAGGGGCATCGTTCGGCTCGGGGTCGACCAGCGGCAGCCGTCTCAGTTCACCCAGTTTGGGGATGCTGACCGATTGGCCACAGGCGTCACACGTGCGAGACTCGCCCGCTTGTGGGGTCGCGACCGACAGGCTGGCGTGGCAGTGGGGGCAGGGGAGCCGGTGCATGGAGGCTAGGAGTGAACGAAGTTTTGAAGGCGTTTTGAAGGTTGCGCGACTGGACCGAGCGGGCGGACCGACTAGAATCAAAGGAGCAAGCGGCACCACTGCCATGCACAACCTTGCTCGAGGCGAGATTGCTGCGGGGGGATGCTCGGAGATTCACCAGGAATACCCGCAAGCGTTGCCACGCGAAAGCCGCCGGTCGAGCGGTTGGAAATAACGAGCTGTTTTGTTCGTCTTCGCGTCCCGGGAGGAACGGGTTCGCACCCAAGTGGTGAAATTTGCCGAATGATGCCAGGAGGGCGGTCAATGCCGATAGGTGTGATACGCCGAGAGGCTTGAAAACGTTCGGAGGGGAATTCTCGACGACGCCGTTATTCCAGTGCCGTACTTTCATGCCGTGATTCCAGTGTTGGTGCCGTTTCGGCGCTGCCACACCGGCGGAGATTCCCTGATCGCCAAGGTAGCGGTGATTCGGGAGAGTTGAACGAACCAGAAAATTTTTCCAATTGGAGTGCAAGCACGGGAGGGTATCTGCCGGGGTGGTAGAATAAGGGGTTGCGAGGGACGTCTGGCGGGTTGGCTTGTCAGTTGTCGTACTTGCCGGTCACTGCTACTGCCCTGACGGTTGTGTTTTGCCCGTGAATGTTGTTTGTAGAAAGGACCGAAACTGCGCTGCCGGTTGTCGCCGGCGGCCCCAGCGAAACACCGACCGAGTGATGCTTTCCGAGCAGCCGTAGGACGCATGTGGCGTCCGTGGCGCGCCCCCTTCCCGACCGAGCCTTCCACCAGATTCTCGCCACGTTCACGACGCCCACGGCGCTGCAAGCCGTGCCTCCAAGGGTGGGGATTTTTGGCGGGAGCCGCGGAGGTCGGTCGGGGGTTGCATGCCGAGGAGGGTATCGCCAGTGGCTGTGCGGGCGAGCGATCGTGGAACAAAGCGGTTGCCGAGCATGCATTCCCTTTATTCCGACAGGTTATACCTCAACGCATCTGCGAGGAGTTCCAGCTTTGTTCGATACCATGATGGACGAGTTCGATGACGTCGCGGACGCCAGTGCCGAGGCGGTCGGCACCGGTTTCCGCAAATTGCCCGTGGACGATGGGGAGGACGACAATGGTGTCGACGTCGCCGTGGCCACGGCGCAGGCGGCCGAGGGTGAAATCCGGCTTGAGAGTCCCGATGAGCTGATCGCCATCGACGAACACGAGTCGTGGTCGGACGATCCGGTGCGGATGTACCTGACGCAGATGGGGGAGATCCCGCTGTTGACGCGCCGCGAAGAGATCGAGTTGGCCAAACGGATCGAAGAGACCCGGCGGCGGTTCCGCACCAAGCTGCTCGAGAATCACTACGTCCTGGTCGAGGCCTACAAGACGCTCAAGAAGGTCTATCGCGGCCAGCTGCCGTTTGACCGGACGGTCCAGGTTTCGGTCACCGACCGGCTGGAGAAGGAGCAGATCATCGGCCGCCTGCCCCACAACCTGAAGACGCTCCAGACGCTGCTGCGGCGGAACCGGCATGACTGGAAGGTCGCCCTCAGCAAGGGAGCTTCGCAGCGCCGACGTGCCGAGGCTTGGCGGGCACTGGCGCGGCGCCGCCGCCGCGCCGTTCGGCTGATCGAGGAACTTGGATTGCGTACCCAGCGGATCGAAACCCGGATCGAGCTGCTCGAACGGTTCTCGATCCGGCTCGACGAGATCACCCGCGAGGTGGCTGCCCAGAAGCGGACCAAACATGGCCGCGAGGTGCGCGAGCGGCTGCTTCACGAACGCCGCCAAATCCTCACCGCCTGCCAAGAAACCCCCACATCGCTGCGGAATCGCGTCCGTATGCTCGACTTGGTCTACGCCGATTACCAACAGGCCAAGCGGGAGCTGAGCGAGGGCAATCTGCGGCTGGTCGTCTCGATTGCCAAGAAGTACCGCAACCGCGGCCTCTCGTTCCTGGACCTGATCCAGGAAGGAAATGCCGGATTGATGCGGGCGGTCGACAAGTTCGAATATCGCCGCGGCTTCAAGTTCTGTACCTACGCCACCTGGTGGATTCGCCAAGCGATCACCCGCGCCGTGGCCGACCAGAGTCGGACGATTCGCATCCCGGTCCACATGGTCGAGACGATGAGTCGGGTGCGGAATGTCGCCCGCCAATTGCTCCAGGAACTCGGCCGTGAACCGACGATCGAGGAGACCGCGCGGCGGGCCGAGGTGACCGTTGAAGAAGCTCGCCGGGTGCTGACCATGAGCCGCTTCCCGATCTCCCTCGATCGCCCGGTCGGCAACAGCGAGGACAGCCAGTTCGGGGATCTGCTCCCTGACGGAACGGCCGAGAGCCCGCAGATCGGTGCGACCCAGGAAATGCTCCGCGACCGCATCACCGGTGTCCTGAAGACCCTCTCCTACCGCGAACGCGAGATCATCAAACTCCGTTACGGACTCGGCGATGGCTACAGCTACACCCTCGAAGAGGTCGGGCATATCTTCAAGGTCACCCGCGAACGGATTCGGCAGATCGAAGCCAAGGCGGTCCGCAAACTTCAGCAGCCCAGCCGCAGCCAAGATCTGGTCGGGTTCCTCGACTAGGCGAGCGGCTATTGGTCCTCGGCCATGTCGCGGGCATGGTAGCTGCTGCGGACAAAGGGGCCGCTGGCGACCTTCTTGAACCCCATTTCCCGAGCGAGTTCGCCCAGTTCCTCGAACTCCTCGGGCGGGACGTACCGGACCACCGGCAGGTATTTCTCTCCCGGCTGCAGGTATTGGCCCAGGGTCAGGTAGTCGACGCCGTATTCGCGGAGGTCGGCCAGGGCGTCGAGTAGCTCCCCCCGCTCTTCACCCAGCCCCAGCATTAGCCCGCTTTTGGTCTTCACCGCCGGCTCGTACCGCTTGACCTCCCGCATCATCCCCAGGGTCCAGCGATAGTCGCTCTTGGGGCCGCGAACGCGCCGGTACAGTCGCGGGACGGTTTCCATGTTGTGGTTGAAGACATCCGGTCGGGCTTCGATCACCCGCCCCAGAGCTGGTTTGCACTGGACGAAGTCGGGCGTGAGCACCTCAGTCGTCGCCCCGGTCCGCTCGCGGACGGCGACAACGCAGCGGTAATAGTGTTCGGCGCCGCCGTCGGGCAGGTCGTCCCGCGTGACGCTGGTGATCACGACATGCTTCAGTCCCAGCCGTTCGGCCGCTTGGGCGAGCCGCTGCGGTTCGTCGTCCGCCGGGGGGGCGGGCGGTCGCCCGCGATGGACGGCGCAGAACCCGCATGGCCGTGTGCAAACGTTGCCCAGGATCATGAAGGTCGCGGTCAGCTGGCTGTAGCACTCCATCCGGTTGGGGCACTTTGCGTTGTCGCACACCGTCTCCAGCCCGAGTTCTTCCATCAGGCCATCGGTCAAATGGTTGGCGTTGCTTCGCGGGATCGGCCGTTTCAGCCACCGCGGCAGGCGGCCGGTGGCGCTGACGGCGGTCCCCGTGGGCATTTCAGGTTCGGCGACGACGGGCAAGCGAAAAGCCATGCGGAAACAGTCCGGGGCGTGTGGGGGGGAGCAAACAAAACCTCCAGGTCGGTACGTATTGTAGTGAGAAAGGAAATGTCGGCTATCGGAGTAGCCCAGGCTGCCGAATGCCAGCAACTTGCAACCCCGCGCATCGTCTCGACCGGTCGGGCGGCTACAATCCGCAACACTATGGGAAAGAAGAACAAGCAGAAAGGGTCCAGCGGCAAGAAAGACGCCGCGAGCCAATCGCGTTCGAAGGCGTCGATCACCCCCGTTTCGGACAACCGCAAGGCACGTCACCGCTACGAAGTCCTCGACACGGTGGAATGCGGAATGATGCTGCTCGGCAGCGAAGTGAAATCGATGCGCGATGGCAAGCTGTCACTCGACGAGGCCCACATCCGGGTCAAGGACAACGACCTGTGGTTGGTTGGGGCTGACATCGCCCACTACACCAACGCCGGGCTGTGGAACCACGATCCCCGTCGGCCGCGGAAGTTGCTGTTGCACAGTCGCGAATTCGACAAGTTTGCCGGGCGAGCTCACGAGCGGGGGCTGACCCTCGTCCCGCTGAAGGTCTATTTCAACGAGCGGGGCATCGCCAAGTGCGTGATGGGGCTCGTCAAAGGGAAGAAACTTCACGATAAACGAGAAACGCTGAAGCAACGGGACACCGAGCGGGGCCTGCAACGAGCGATGAGGCCACGGTAGGGATCGTGCGGGAAAAAGGTTGGGAGAAATTTAGATGGTATTGGCGATCAAGGATTTGGTGAAAAGTTTCGCTCAGCCCGGCGGCGGGAGGCTGACGGTGCTCGATCTCGACTCGTTTCAGATCGATGCGGGGGAACAGGTGGTGCTGATCGGCGAGAGCGGTGGGGGCAAGACAACACTGCTGCACTTGATCGCGGGAATTTTGGTGCCCGACAGCGGCTCGATCCGGCTCGACAACACGGAATTGACGCGGCTCAGCGAGCAGGGGCGGGACCGCGTGCGTGCGGCGTTGATCGGGTACGTCTTTCAAACGTTCAACCTGCTGCCCGCCTTCACTGCCCTGGAGAACGTACGGCTGGGGATGACCTTTGGTCATGGGGGGAACGAACCGGGGCGGGCGATGGAGTTGCTCGATCGCGTCGGGTTGGCCGACCGCGCCGGTTACCGACCGTCGCAACTGTCGGTCGGGCAGCAGCAACGGGTGGCGATCGCCCGCGCCCTGGCTGGCCGGCCGAAGTTGTTATTGGCGGACGAACCGACCGCCAACGTCGACCCAAAGAGCTCCGCGAACGTATTGGAGTTGATCCGCGGGTCGTGCCGCGAGGAGGGTGTGGCGCTGTTGATGGTCACCCACAGCATGGAAATCGCCTCCCAGTACGAGCGGGTGGAGAAGCTCGACGTGATCAACCGGGTGTTCGCGGACGTGTAACCCCCCTGCCCTGCCCTGAGTCGCCCTGCCCCAACCCGCCCTCCCCTGTAGCGAGACTCC
>CAYWXT010000046.1:0-28170 GCA_964462125.1 uncultured Pirellulaceae bacterium
GGCCACCTCCGTCGGGTCGTAGATGATTTCATCACCGACCAGCCGCACCGAGGCACCAAGTTCGCTGACGACGTCCACCGACGTCAGCGTCCAGTTGCCATCGAGGGTCAATTCAGGATCGATCGCAAGCAGGGCTTCCGTATCGAGCTGCAGAACCGTGTTGGCTCTGGTGTAGAGCAAAAATTCATCGGGCGACGGTGGCTCCTCCTCGCGAATGAATGCGAACTCGCGTGTGGATTGATTGCCTGCCGCATCCTCAACGACGGCGGTGATCACGTTCTCTCCGACGTCGAGTGGTATCTCAAGCGAAAACGAGCCATCGGTTGAAGCGACCGCCTCCGTTCCAGGGGGTGACAACCGCACCAGCGATCCTGGTTCCGCGAACCCGACGAGCGTCACCACGTCGTCGGTCGTACGTGACGCGTCCGGGGCACTTTGGTGATCTGCTGCGAGGGTCAAGGAGTCCAACGTCGGGGCTTGCGTATCGATCTCAATCGTCGTCGCCGCTGACGGTCCGGCGCGATTTCCGGCGAGGTCCTCGACCAAGGCCGTGATCTCGTAGATGCCATCGTCCAAATGCGGCAACGTGAGCTGGGCGACGCCGGTCGATGTCACCTGCTCAATTTCTGTTTCATCGAGAAGAAAGGTCACGAGGGAACCCCGCTCGGCTAGCATCCGAACCACCGGCTGAGTGGCGTTGGTTTGATCGTCGAACGGATCCCAGCCACTATCACTGGACGTCATCAACTCGGGCGTGTGGTCGATCGGCGGGGGCGTGCGGTCGAGGTCAAAGGCAAAATCGGTTTCCACCGAATGGCCGAGTGAATCGGCGGCCCGAAGTCGGATCAGGTACCGACCATCGCGCAGCGGCTCGCCGTGCAACGCCTGCAGGGTTGCCTCCTTGATCATCAGCAAATCGCCGTGGAGCGATCTGGTGATGTCAACCCAGGGAGAACCGCTGAGTGTCGCTTCAAGCCGAGCGACACCCGAGGCATCAGTAACACCGCCGGTAATCGCAGGGTCGTTCGTCAATCGATCCGAGTCGCTCCGGCCCGTGTCATCCAGCAACCCGATCGTGATCTCCGGCGGATCGATATCATGGAATGCGACGGCTTCGACAAGGCTCGTCACATTGCCCGCTGGATCAGTCGAGTGGATTTCGATTGAATTCGTTCCCGGCACTAGGTCGATGTCGCTTAGAACGAAGTTTCCGAATGCGTCCGCGGTGGCGAAGCCGTCGCGGCCAGCGACGGTGATCTGCGACCCCGATTTCGCGGTCCCCGTCAACTCCACCGTCGGATGAGTCGTATGCAGTCCATCGCCAAAGCCAATTCCCCGGAATCGTGGAGCCAGATTCAGTGTCGGTGCGGTCGTGGATCGGTCGACGGTGACGAACAGGGGCGAAGTGAAATGACTGACATTTCCCGCACGGTCAAGATTCTGGGCCACATAACGCGTGCGACCCAACGTAGCGGGAACCCGGAAGGCCACGGCCGGTGCCGCATCGGCACGCGCCAACTCTTCTCCGTCGGCGTACAAAATCATCACCCCCTCGTCTGCGTCAGATCCCGTGGTAATCAGCAATTCCTCGGCGTTGGTCAGTCCATCCCCAACAACACCAGAGTCGGACTCCGTAGCAAGTTGCAATGCCGATGGGGTTTCGGGACGCACGGTATCGAGTTGGAATGTGAAATCGACAACCGACGACGTCTGATTCCACTCATCAGTTGCCTGCAGCTGAACGCGAACCGTACCATCTTCGAGACTCTGTCCGGCAATCGTTTCTAACAGCGGGCGGTCGAGCGTGAACCTACGGTCCTGCAGCGAGCCGAGAGTACTGATAAAAGGTGAGTCGTTGACACGAACGCGAAACTGGCGAATGCGGCTCGCATCATCGATGACCCCGACAATCGTCGGGTCGCTGGTGAGTCGATCCGTATCGTCCTCGCCGAGGTCCCGCGCTAATCCAACCGTGATGCTGGGTGGTGAAAGATCGGGTGCATCGAAGTCGTACCGCAAGTCGGTTTCGACCCGATTTCCGGCTGCATCGTCGGCGGCAATGCGGAAGACGTTCTCACCGTCGCGCAACCGGATGCCGGAAATCGAAAACTGTCCATCCGTATCGGCTGTCGTCGCTGCAATTGCCGTCCATGTCTCCACACCACGAAGCAGGGAAACCGACGCGCCCGGCTCCGTGATTCCCGTGACCTCAGCAGCATCCGAATCGGACGGCGGCGGGTGAATCGATGTTTCCACGAACTCCGGCGGCGTAAGATCAATGGTGAAGTCCAGCGGATCGGAACGTTCACTGGTGTTACCCGCCCGATCCGTCAGCGCCGCTTGCAGCCGGTGGGTTCCTTCCGCAAGTTCATCGAGCGGAACCTCGATCAAACCGGCAGAAACGAGGAACGACTCCGATTCGCGCCCGTCAAGCCACAGGCCTAAACGACCTTCAGATTCGGTCTGAACGGAAAACGTTGGGCTCGAGAGACTCGTAAGCCGGTCCGTCTCGGGAACGCCAGAGCCGGTCGAACCCTGCAGGCGCGGCGTTCCTGGCGATGGAGGCGGAAACGTGTCGAGTTCGAACGAGACAGACTGGCGGGTCGAGCGGTTCGAGTAGGCATCTTCGGCGATCAAGGCGATGGATACCTTCCCGTCGGCGAAGGGGCGCCCCCATGCATGCTCCAGCTGATCCCGATCGATCCAAAAGGCCTCGCCGTCCAGGCCGTCGGTGACATCGAACGACGGGCCGTGGTTGACCGAGGCCCAGAGCGCCACCACCCCAGTGTCGTCACTCACCGCCCCCGTGATCGTCGGATCGGAGCTAACGCGGTCGGAGGCGGACATCCCGGTGTCATCAGCCAAACGGACCGCCAACGTCGGCGGATTTGATTCCAGCCGAGGGCGAAACACGTTAAGCGCGCGCGTACGAGAGTTGCCCACTTCATCGGTGGCGGTGAACTCCAACCGATTCTGTCCGAACTCCAGAGGAACGTGATCGAAGACGAACCGTCCGTCAATATCGGCGACAACAGACTGCCCGGTTCGATCGATGCTCACCGTCGCCCCTGCTTCGGTCTCACCAACAAGTGACGCGTCGGACAGCGACGTCGTTCGATCACCGATCGTGCCGGTATCGCTTTCGGGACTGAGGTCCAAGCCATCCAATGGCGGCGGAGTGGTGTCGACGGTGATTTGAAGCGGGGCGGTGATGGGGCTGCGGTTCCCCGTCGGATCCTCGGCCCTTGCCGTGAACGAATACGATCCGTCACCGAGCGCGCTCAGGTTGACCTCAAATTCGGCCGAGCCGTCGGACAGCCCGACTCCAAACTCAACTCCGTCCCGGAACAAACGCACCGTGCTGTCCGGCTCGCTCATCGAGCGGATGATCAACCTGGTTCGGCCGATCGTTCCACCGGACAGGGTGGTTTGGTCCTCCATCACGACGACAGGAACACTTGGAATCGGCGGCGGGGTGTCATCGATCGTGAAGGAGAGCGTCAGCGGTTCAGCATGATTTTGGAACGCATCAACCGCGTTGATCACCACCTCATGGTCTCCGTCCTCCATCGTTGTCGAAGCGCCGTCGAATAACTCCACGAGCGCGATGCTGAAGGTGGACTCGGGCGTCAAGCGGTCAATAAGATCGATGGGCGGAGCTCCATTGAGTGACACCGTCAACGACGTAATTTCACTGGGATCATGCACCGCTCCGGTCAGGCTGGAGCCGGACGGATAGGCGTCGACCAACGGAACAGCCCCATCGGGCAGTGCGATCGCGGCCGCCAGACCGGGACCGTGACTGTCGGTCGTCCGACCATGCCGATTGATCCAATGAAAATACTCGGCGCGATCGATCAATCCGTCCGAGTTGAGATCGGCGACTCGCCAATACAGCGGATCCCCTTCCGCGGTCGCATAATGCTCGCTGAGCAACAGCCAGTCTTCATCGTCGACCACGTCGTTGCCATTGAGGTCGGCCAGCAAACGGTGAAAGGGCAACCGGATGAAATCGTCGGCAAGATCGGGCCCAGCTCCAAGCGTGATCAATCGGTTCACACGGCTGGCGATCCCTTCGGCGCGCAGACTCAAAAAGTACTGGCCATCCTCCATCACGGTGCCGTCCACATCGATCTGCAGCGTCCAGGTGTCGGCGTCGTATCGGAACCGATCCGGCTCGAGGCGATGCATCTCACCCTCTTCATTCTCGATCAACACGTCCGCGGTTGGATCGGCGAGCCAGACGTCCTGGTTGAAGGTAATTTCCAACGAATGGAGCAGCGACCGCTGCGCTTCCCCATCATTGATCTGGAAATCGACGATCGTCAGCGGGTGGGTGAAAACTGGATCGACGGCGAGAGGCAACAGCTCAACAGCGTTTGCCGGCTCCGCAGGCTCGTCCACCGAGGTTGCGGTCACCATCAATTCGGCCTGCCCACTCCACCCCGGAGGCGGCGTCATCGCCAATCCGTCAAGCTCGTCCGTTGTCAGTCGATACTGGCCCGCGGTCCGCTGAACCCCAGCCGACAGAGTTGCCCCCGCGGGCAAATCCGCGACGGTGACCCAGAGTTGCTCGGAATCGTCACGGTCCCTTGTGGCCGCCTCGATCCGCAATGGAATTTCCGTGTCCTGATCTCCCGATGCCGGATGCAAACGCAATTCCGGCATATCAGAGACGGGGGTTACGTCCAACTGGACCAACGCCTCGTTGGAACGTACTCCGTCGACGTCCCCAACCGTGTAGACAAACGAGTCATCGCCAGAAAAATCAGCCGGCGGTGTGTAGCGAACGACGCCCGATCGAACATCGACACTTAAACTGCCGTTGCTTGGTGGATCGACAATTGCAACAGAACCGGGGTCGAGAGAATAGTCTGCCGCTTGATCGTTCTCCAGTACCGCGATTTCGACCGGCACGTCCTCCGCCGTTGTGGCCTGGTCCGAATGTGCCATCGGCGATCCACGTTCCGCGTCACCCAATGCAACGTTATCGATCACCACGCGGCTATCCGCTTCCGCGAAACCCAAAAGGTCCAACGACAATACCCCCAGCGAGCCCGCGGGAACGTCGCTGATATCGACTTGAACGACACGAGGACCGGTGATCCCGAGGAATCCGTCGCTGGGATCCAGGCCGCTGACCGTCACGTTGGGGCTGGCGACGAAGCTGCCATCGTGTTGTACGGTCAAGAGTGAATCGCTGTCGGTGGTGTCGGTTTCAGCCCCGAGCGGCTCGAGGGTCGTTGCATCGAGCAGGGCGACAGCGAACGCGTCCGGGGCACGCTTGGTGCCACGGCCGAGTTGAGTTTCAAGAACAGCGAAGCGGAGGACCTCCGCTTCCTCGGGAACGTAGAACGCCTGACGAAGGGCAGTACGGCTCGATTCAGCCTCACCCAGGACCGCCGTTTCCTCCAGAAACTGAACGTTACCCACAGTGGACCATTCCTGGTCCCCTTGTCTGAATTGGCCGTTGCGGATAGCGAACGTTGCACCGTCGATTGAAGCCAACGATTCATGTTTTGATGCCGGCCGCTGTGCAGGTGGTTCCGTCGCTGGGATCCGCAGTCGCTCCCCGGTAGCCGAAGCCAGGCTTGGCGGTGGGTCCGACGACGGGATTTCTTCCGGGACGGACGTGGGGGGCGTGAAAAGATTGGAGACGGGAAACGGTGCAAATCCATCCGTGATCGCGCCCTTCGCCGGCGTGGATGCGATGCCGAAATTCGAGGCCATGATCTGGGCGTCAAGCTGGTCGATCACTCCGTCGGCGTTCAGATCCGCAGACTCCACGAACCCTCGTTCCCCCACAAACAGACCATCCGCACCGGCAAGGAGTTCGCTGTCGAGCCCGTCGACCTTGGCATCCCCATTGATGTCTCCGGCGACATCGACCCGCAGCCGGTAACCGCCGAACAGATCAGGACTCGCACCTTGGACTTCAATCACGTAGACATCTGGTTGTTGGATCTCGTAGAGCGCAACGGAACGGTCACCGTCAACGTAGCGGGTGGTTGGGTCCAGTCCCACGATTCGGGGTGTGTCGGTCGTCAGACGACTGTTCCGACGTTGCGTTAGCACGCGGAGAAGCAGCCGCTCATCCGCCGTCGAAGCAAGCTGGGACGATTCGACCGCAAAGGCATAGCGATGGGTTTCTCCCCGTTCCAAGGATGCGTCGATCGCAGTACCGGAAAACTCGTCCGCAGTCGCTAAGTCACCTGTCAGCGGCTCGGAGTCGGGGTAGCTCATGCCGCCCTCTGGCGTTGCAGCGACCGACAATTCAGAAGAGGTTTCCGATCGGTAGCCGTAGCGAAAAATCGATCCACGATCTGAATCGATAACCTCCGTCAGTCTTCCGACCGAATCGTAGCGATAATGAATCGTTTTACCGGAGGGTGTCCGCACACCCGTCACCCGCCCAGCGTCATCGCGTACGAACTGCACAAAGGTCGTGTCGTCGAGCCAGATCCCGCTGTCGCTGAAATGCCAAGCTGTCCCGTCGGGACGCTCATGCCGAAGCACACGACCCTCGGTACCGATCACATCGACCGAGCCGTCCGGAGCAACCAGCCGATAAGCTTCCCGACCCAAAGCTTCATTTGCCGGGTTGTATGCCATTCCCGTCGTCTGATCGAAATAAACGTCGCCGCCGCGGGTCAGCAGAGCATCGACCGATTCGAGTTGGTAATCGACCCCTTCATCGGCGATCCACTCCGGTCGATAAAAACGGACACTTGTCGAACCCTCGACCGGCTGGACGACGTGCGGTGAAAAGCGGAAGCCTACCCGGCGGCCATCGGACAACGTCACGTAGACGCGATCACTTTCTTGCAGCGGTGCGAACACACCGGCGGATTCGCTTCCCGTCGGCACGTGTCCGGATTGCAGCTGGACGTCGGTCGCGGCCAGGCGCCAGCGGTCACCGAACGAAGCCACCGTCGGCAACATGGTCGAGTCATACTGTCGGCGCAGAGAAAACTCGTGGCCACCGACAGCCACGCTCAAATCGACGTCATCACGTAGAAAGCCATCCTTGAAATCCGCCGCGTTGATCTCGAAATCGGTCGCGGTCGAGGTGCGGCGTCCGGCAATGTCGGTTGCACTCAGCCGTAGTTCATAAAACCCGTTGGCCAGCTCGCTTGGATTGAGGCGTGACAAAGCCAGTGTGTTCCCCGATTGATTTCCTGTGGCGATCACACGACCGTCAGTCGACCCCAGCGGCGTGAGTGACAGTTCCCATGTATCAAGGTTCGCGTCTTGGATATCCGCCAACACGTCCACCGGCGCCGTCAACGGTCCGTCGCTCGGCTGCAACTGGAGATGCAGCTCGGGCGGATCGCGGTCGGCCGGATCACGAATTTTGAACACCGATTCGGTCGTGCTGGCGAAGCCATCGGCGTCCGTTGCCGTGGCCGTGAACATTTGACGTCCTGGTTCGCCGGCGACAAACTCTGCTTGGCCAGAGGAATCGAGCGGAATCGGGATCCCGTCGAGTGCCAAATCAAGCCTATCGATCTTGGCCAACGACTCAGCGATCACATGAACCTGGACCGATTGCCCTGGCACCGCGGGAAACCTGGGCGTGGTGACGATTCGCACATTGGGGGGCGTCGCCTTTGCAGCCGCACGGATCACGACCGTCTGCGCCGTTTCGGCCAGCCCGTCGCTGGCTCGAACGTCGACCACGCTCTCTCCCGCTTGTCCCGGTCCTGGAATCCACTGGATCCGCCCCGTTTTCGGATCGAGCGATGCGCCGGCAGGAAGTCCAAAAGCTCGAAACCGCAACGGATCGTCGTCATCGGGATCGCTCGCCGTGATCTGAAAATCCAACAACCCGCCAATTTCAACTTGATGATGCTCGGCTGCTATGACCGGGGGCCGGTTGACGTTGTCGATCACAATGGGGACCGAGATCGAATCGGAAGCATCTTCCGAATCCGTCATGGTGAACTCGACCGAATACGCTCCAGACTGCTGGTGATTCGGCAACCAGTAAAATCGTCCCGTGCTGCGATCGAATGTTGCTGCATCCGGCAACTCTGCCACGGTGAAGTCGGTTGTACCGCCGTCGGGATCGGCTCCGCGGATTCGGAACTCCAAGGGGCTTCCTTCCCGTCCGTACTGAATGCCAGGGTGAGCAAGGACGGGCGCGCGGTTGCCGTCGCTCATGCTGCTTCCCTGTTGGCCAGCCAGTTCGGTGGAGTCCTCTGATGCCGAGAACCCGCTCTCAAAAGTGCCGGCTGGTTCAATCTCAGAATCATCCTCCGCCAACACCGTCACGATGAAGTCATAACGCGCCGATTCGTCGACCCCCCGGCTGCGCTGCTGGCCTTCATCGCGGGCCAGCAGCGAGGTCATGTAATTGCCCTCGTCTTCCGGTCCCGCTTCGAGATCAAACGCCCCGGTGCCGTTCCCAAAGTCGGAGAAGGTCATGAATGGAGGTAGCGGAAATCCAGCGAGGCCATTGGCTGCCGAGAGCGTAATCGGATCCCCGTCTGGGTCGACCACCTCGACAGGTACCGTCAAAGCTCGCCCCTGCTTCACCGAGACGTTCGAGATTGGCGCAATTACCGGCCGACGGTTGACCGCGCGCACGCGAATCGGGACCGTTGCTTCGGCGGTCATGGGTTGATCGACACCACCACCATCATCAGTGGCGATGATGGTCACCTCGTACTCCCCCGCATCCCCGAAATCGGGAACCCACTGAATCGTGGCTGTTTCGGCGTCAAACGTCGCCCCAGGCGGAAGTCCTTCCACGACGTAGCTCACTGGCGACTGAAACTCAACGGGATCAAGGGTTCCATCCGCCCGCCGCACTGGTAATTCAAATTCGGGGTGGTCGGGATCGAAGGCGAATGCAACGATCTGCAGTGACTGGCCTTCGTCGACCGACCAACGGCCAAGCGACTCAAACCGCGGCGCCCCGTTGCTCGGCAATACGTCGGCCTCCAACTCCGCGCTCACGGACTGCTCGCCCGCGGTTACCGTAACGGGAATCACCCACCTGCCCGACTGATCAAAACCGATCGTCCATTGCAGCTCTCCCGAAACAGGATCAAGGGTCGCCCCGGCAGGCAGACTGTCGCTGGAAAAACGCAGCCGAGTTTCATCGGCAGCGCTTGCCGGGATTCGGTACGCCCAGCGTTCACCCTCCCGCAGCGTCGGGGCGGACAGCGGACCCACGACAGGCGGCCAGTCGGCCGGCGCAACCAAAAGATCAAAGGAATGGGCGATCGTGTTGACACCATCGCTGACATGAATCGTGATATCCCGGTACGTCCCCGCCGCGCCGGGACCGGGGTGCCACCGCAATGTCCTCGTGTCGGGATCAAACACAGCACGGGGCGGCAGGTTGTCGACCCAATACCGAAGGGGATCGCCGTCGAGGTCAAACGCCTCGATGGTCAATTCCAACGTATCGCTCTCGGCCATTTCCGCATCCGCCGGGACCGAGGTGAACCGAGGAGTCCGATTTCCGCCCAGCAGCTGAATCGTCCACGCCTGCTCGGCCCAGCCACCCCGCGAGTCAAAGGCCAGCAGCGAGACGTCGTTCTTCGCTGGCAGACCTGCCGACGTCGGCCACTGGACGACACCGGTTTGTGAATCGACGCTCATGCCTCGTGGGCCGCGGCGAAGCAGGTAGAAGATCGCGGCCCCGTCGGAATCAATCGCGTTGGCCTCGTAGCGGTAAAGGTCGCCCGCAAGGTGTTCCCTCGGCGGGTCGCTCACCCACTCCGGTCGCTGGTTCGGAGGCGCCGAAGCCATTACCCCGTTGCGGAAGTCGGCTCGGTCGTCATCGGCGGCGGTCAAGCGAACCGTTCGCGCCGCGGTGACGTCTCCCGGTGCCAAACGAATCCCATCCGCCACCTGTCCCTCCAAGCTCAACATCCATTGACGCTCGCCCGTGCGCGCCGTTGGCTCCGCCGGCACGCTAAGCGTCGCTTCCAGTGCTTCCAACGTGAGGAACATCGGTATCCAGAGGTCGTGGTCAGCCGTGTTGGTGATCGTCGCTTCATAGGAAATCGTTCCGTTTTGCCGGTCCAGCCGCGTGCCAGAAAGGTGGATATCAACAAGCGTCGAAAAATCACTCACCGTGCTGAAGTCGACCCGATAATCGCCCGGTAAGGAGAAGCCGCCCGCGCCCTCAATCGATTTCCCCACGAAAAGCGTGTAATCGTCGATCGCCAGGGCGTCGACAGAAAGAAACGCGGTTCTCGATGCTGCGTCGTAGCTGACCCGCTGCACCGTGGCTTCATCGCCACTCGCAGACACCAGGGCATAGTTTTGGGGATTGATCACCGAATGATTCGCATCGGAACTTCCCACCCGCATGTCCTGACTGAACGTGACACTGATCTGCCCCAAAGGCAGCGCAACCACGGTCTGGTCGGCCGGATGGGCAGCGACCACTTCCGGTGTTGTGATGGGGCTGATCACGTCCACCTGTCCCGACTGGCTGACCAACACGCGTCCGTCCCGTGTCGTAATGACGACGTCCCCGCGGGTTCCACCTTGCGCGATCGCAATCCGTCGTCGCGTGGTGACGTCGACCATGGTCAACTCACTGTCGCTGGGATCGCTGGCAACCGCCATTCCCGATGGATCACCCGAGTTGTGTGAAACGAACAACAGTGATTCCAGCAAGGATCCCGGTTGACCGAACGCAATCGAGTCGACCGGGGTTTCAAAATGCAAAACGGATTCAGCACGTCCACTTGGTGTGAACCGCACAACAGCATCTCGCTGGGGCCAGCGTACTCCCCAAAGCCGACCTTGCCCGTCATAGGCGAGACTGCCGATGCGGAGGTTTTCATCACGGCTGAGCCGGTCAAAGCTGCCGGTTTGCTGGTCAAAGCTCTCCACGCCGTAACGTGACCCAACCGCTAGATTTCCCGTGGCAGGATCAACGGCGAGCCCCATCGTCAAGCCATCGCCAAATGCATTAACGATCGCACCGGTTGAGGGATCGAGCTGCAGCAGGGGCCCGCCTCCGGTCGTCGCCCAAAGTCGCCCATCGCCATCGAAAGCTAAATTAAAAACCGGGTAGGCCAGCTCGGACCAAGCCGCACTGATTTCACCCCCCGCCTCCGGCATCCGATAGATCTCGTTGCGCGCCGCGCCGCCACTGATCAGGAATCCCCCGTCGGGGGCCTCCGCGATTGCCATCGGCCCGATCGAAGTGCTGTGGGTGCGAATGACATTGAATCCGGTCGCGAAGGATTCGGCCGTGAAGGGTTGCAGGACAGTCGTGAACTCGGCCGGGGCGACGCGGGAGACATCGGCAGGAATCTGAGTCTCGGCTTGAACGAACAGCTCGTTTGTCGACGGCTCGGTCGAGGCGTCCGGTGGCTGGGCGATGCCGGCGCGTGGAGACTCATCCACAGCTGGTAACTCTCCAAAGAATGTCCCCGCGCTATCGGCCGGCGCCTGCTTACCGCTCGGCGGTGCTTCGCGGTTGCCGGCGCGATCGGTTGAGAGGGCCAGAAACTCGTACTGGTGACCGGCGCGCCCCAAAAAGGTCAACTTTCCCGACGCATCGGTCAGTTGGCGCTTCCAGATCTCAAAATCGCCTCCATCCTCGGCAACATACAGCGTGACATGCTTGAAGCCTGCGCCGTCCGAATCGTCGTCCACCTCCCATCGAACTTGGAAGTCCCCCCGGTCGTTGAGCGGCATCACCTCCAGCAGGCTCGTCGGCGCCGTTGCATCGACGAGGTACGACAGCGACTCGGTTTCCTCCGGCGGTGCGTTGTCCATCAACACACGTCCGGACGCCATGACCTGCTCGCCAGTCGCTGCGGAGTCGTGAAGCTCAACGGTGTAACTTACAAATCCTGCCCCTTCGCCTCGGGCATTGTTCGGTTGCAGTAGCCCTGCGTCGGAATCTCGTCGCAGTTCACCGGTCAGCGGGTCAATTGCTTGGATCAGCCATGTGGCACTATTGGAATTCAAATCCACGCCGGCGCTGACGCGAAGGTTGAACCCCAGCGTTTCCGCGAAGTCAAAGTCACCCTGGTAAAGACTGCGCTCAGACGGCATGCGAACAGTGACGTCCCCCAGGCGAATGTCACCGAGTCGAAACGTGCGCGGATCGAAATGGTCGTCCAACGGCACCACGACGCGGACCTCGTTAGCATGTCGGGTCGAGTTCGGGTCGTTCTGAAAGTTGACCGTGAACGGCAATGGTTCGCCAGCAGGTACGTAGCCGCCGGTCTCAAATGCGAACGGGCCCGTCATCGATGCCGATCTGCTGTACTGTTCCTGCTGCTCGTAATACGACTCCAGATTCAGCGGGAAAAAGGCCGCTTCATTGTTGGGCGTGATCCCGTGGATCTGATAGTCCGCCGGGACTCCGGCGCCCCGTTGATCAAACGGCACCCAGGGGACATAGACACGCATCGCTTGAAAATGCGTCGACTGCTCGAACCCGAGATCGTGATCATCGTATTCCGGCAGCGCCGGGATCGGGTTGGGATTGTCCAACAGTCCGAAAAACGACAGTGAATCGCCACGGAAATTGGGTGCGAACGACTCGGAGTCCGCGAGCTGTTCAGCGTCGTGACCGTACCAATGACGAATCTTTTCGAACATCGTAGGCAGGGCCCCATCCATGATCACCTCCTCGCCGCCCGGTCCTTGCAATACGCTGCCGGCGAGCATCGCGATTTGGCTCATCAGCTTCGGGTCACGCTGAACGGGTGGAACCGCGCCCTCATCCCGCAGCAAGCCCGCTTCCTCGAGCGACATCAGGTAAAACTCGCTCCACGCTTCGCGATCCGCCGCCAAGTTGACTAACGACGCGGTCGCACTGTGATCTCCAAGGATTCCCTGACGCAGCCGTTCCGCCTCCTGCAATGCATGATCAACGTATTCGTTGCGGGTCATGGACGTGGCTGACGCGACGACATGGAATTGGAACGGGATCAGCGGGATGGTGATCCAGTCGGGTATGGCGCCGAAGGTTTGCCACATCAGTGTGAGCCCGGGATAAATCTGGTCCAACGCCTCCGGCCCCGCAGCCAAAAGATCGACCTCGGCATAGTTCGGAAACGCCTCGTAAAGCTTGGCTTTGAGTTCATCCCAAGCGTGGTCATGGAGCTCACGAAGTCCGGGATAGGTGAGCACCTGAAAGTTGAACCCAGCCGAGCCGTCGGCGGGCAAGTCGTAGACAAACCCGTCCGCCGTCACGTGGCCGTCGCGGTTGATCCCCGAGTCGAGTTCAGCCCACGGCAAATCGGCCAGGTCACCCTGGGGAGCGCCGCGAAGATTCGACGAGAATCGCGTGAACGGCAACTTGTAAACGTTGGTGTTGATTCCCAATTCAGGAATGCCGACGCTGAAATCCACATAGGTCGCATCGACGTTACCGACATTTTGAAGCGCTACGGAATAGGTGCCTGTGTCCCCGGCGAAGACATACCGCGGTCCGCCAATTCCAATCGTGACCTCTGGTTCGATCGTCCGCGCGATCTGGAATCGATAAGGGATTTCCGCGATCGCGCCGCCAGGATTGATGACCTGCAGGTCGTACAAACCCCGCGGGGCATCTTCGAAGTCGAACGTGGCGATAATTTCGGAGGCATCGATGTAACGCCGGTTCACCGGGGTGAACTCCGCAAACCCGGGACGCGTGAGTTTGACGATCGCGTCGGGGTGGAAACGGGCGCCGCGAATGGTGGTGGTGACGAATTTCGAATCGCCCCCAATATCGGTGTCGATGTCGGTGATCGCTAGCGCAAGCAACTCGGCCAGAATCGTGACGGGGCTCGAATTCGACGCTGATTGAAAACCGCGCACAAGCAAATAATAAGTCCCCGCTTTGGTGGACGGCACGATCGCTGCGGACCGGGACGACAGCGATCCGGCACTGCTGGCATCATGCGTCACCGGCGTTGGCGCCGAACCGTGCCGTAAAAAGATCTCCGCAACCGACGCATCGTCGGCGGAACGGAGTTGGACCCGCAACGACTGATCCAGAGGAACGTCCAACTGGAATAGCTGCTCACCATCGCTGGGAAGCGTGCTCGAATGCGGCACACCCAGAGTCAACTCGGGAGCCGTCATTTGCATCGTTGCCGCTGATGCGGACGCATTGTTTCCGTCGGAAATGCCTTCGTACACCTGACCAAAAATGTCAGCGCGAACGATTCCTCGATAGCTCCCAGGCGTCAATGAAGGGGCCGCGGTGAGGAGGGAAGATGTGTAACTGTCTCCCGGGCCGAGCGTGCCGCGGAATTCCGCACGGCCGACTGCCGCGTCGCCGATGTCCCACTGGGAGTCCGCTGATAAATAGACACTGTCGGACCAGCGGCCACTGACCGTCTCCGCGCTTGCGTTGGTAACCGTCCAGGTGATCTCGACGGGCTCCCCAGCTTCGGCGCCGTCTGGGACCTCGATCGAGGTGACCTGCAAGTCGACCGGCGGTGGCATCTCGATCACCATCGGCAGCTCGTTGGCACGATCGTTGTTTCGCTCTTTGGCCCCCTCGAAGACATCGCCCCCGGGACGAAGTCGATCGGGGTCGGTGACGACGAACACGTAATACGAACCGAGCAACTCTGGCGGCAGCGAGACCGTCGCTGTCCGAGTGTAAGCTTCATCTGCCTCGAGCCCTCCTTCATGCGGTATCGCGCCGAGGTACAGGTCGGTCTGCAGGTCGAGATGGGGATCCCGAGACAGATAGACCAGGTCCTGCCAATCACGTTGACCGGCAACGGTCGCACCGCCAACGTTCCGGACGGTGTAGGTGACTTCGACCTCCTGACCCTGCGTTGCCCGAAGTGGGGCGGCAAGATGGATCACCTGCAAGTCAGGCGGCGGGGCGAGCGTGATCGGCATCGGTGCGACGGCCTGATTGTTTCCCTCGTCCTGATACTCCTTGACCCGCCCCCGCGCTGATTCACGTGCCGCGGCGGAGGCGAGGTCCCAAGGGGCAAGCGACCCCGGCAATTCGAACTCGAGCCCGATCAAATGAAATCCGATGTCGCTCGGTTGCCGCGCCCGGTTCTGTTTGGCGGCTGAATCGGCGAAGGCGATCAGGTGAAAATCACCGTCGATTCCACTCGGAAGACGAACGTCGACCGTCTCTGTGTAGCTCTCGCCTGCCGGCAAAGTTCCAACGTGACCGACGGTTGCCAGTTGGTGATCAAAGTTGTCGAGCGAGACGTCTTGCGAAATGAACAACCGATCGCTCCAAATGCCAGACCGCGTTGCCCGCTCACCCATGTTGGTCACAGTGAATGTGATCGGAATCGTTTCTCCCGATCGCGCAGACTCCGGAACCTGGAACTCCGTCACCCGCAAGTCGGATTCTCGGTACGTGATCGGAAGCGGAATCGATGCCAGGTTGTCGCTCGGGTCCTCAAACGCCCAGCGTTCAAAGTGGGCCGACCAAACGTCGTTCGATCCACTCGTCGCTGGGTACCAATCGTCCATCAATATGCGGGAATGGTACGGGAAAAACAAAGGGGAGCGATCGTTGTGCGCATTTAAGTGCACGTGCAGAAAATAGTCGCCGCCGGTTCCCTCGGGTAACGTCACCGTCGTCTCCATGGAGTACTGTGCGCCCGGCAAAATGAACCCGGGCGTCCGGTTCGAATCAAGCGACTCGCCCAGACCCGACGGAGAATAGTCGACAGCACCGAGATAGGATGCGCGCTCGCGGATGAACGATGCATCGGCGGAAAGCCAAAGGAAGTCCCGCCACGTCCGTGTTCCAGACCACACCGGGTGGTCACCGATGTTCTCGACCGTGTAGCGAACCGTGATCGGTTCACCGGAAAAGCTCACCTCCGGCAGGTCAAACGCCACCACCTTCAGATTGGCAGAAACGGGGTCGACGTCGATCGCAGCCGCCGTGGCATTGTTCTCCTCGTTCAGCTCAGCCACCGGAACGAATGTTTCTTGCGGTGGCACAAGTCCCGAGAAGAAACCGGGAAGCTCCACGCCCGGTTCAGGAGGCAACGCATCATCGGTGACCACCACGATGTACTGACCCGCCGCGGACGGTGACAGGGTAATCGTCATCGAATCGCTGTAGGAGGCACCAGCGGCGAGTGGCAGATGACGCTTTCGCTCCCCCAGCATCATTTTGTGGGCGTCTTCAGCATTCAAATTGGGGTGATTGCTCAAATAAACGCGATCGACCCAGCCCCCGGGCCCGGCATCGGCGACCCCATGATTCTCCACACGCCAACCGACGGTGATCGACGTACCGCCCTGAGTGACGTCTGGCGCGGTCACATCGCCAACGACCAAATCGGGTTGAGCCCCAACGATCAGCAGTTCACGTGCTTTGTAATTGTTGTTGTCGATGCTGGACGGGTCATCCGGGTTGACGTTGGACGCCAAAGTGTCTTCGGGGATCACGCCCAACGGATCTACCCACGGGGTGATATGCCACGTCCCCGACTCGAGCTCATCTGGAATCTGTACATCGAGTATCCGGTCGTACCCGGCAAGGGGACCGAGTGCACCATCGTGCATGACGGTTTCCAACAAGATGTCGCCTTGCCCGGGATGGGGACGATTCTTGTCCCGCGTCAGGTAGACGTTCTCCGACCAACTGTCGCCATGGGTGGCCGCCGATCCACGGTTGGTCACTGTGTACCGCACCGGTATCGTGGCCGCCGCAACCGCCTGTGCTGGAACCACCACGTCGCTGACGACCAGATCGCTCAGCGGCGCTGGTTCCACAAACAGCGAAGCGTAGCTCAGGTTGTTCTCATCTTTCGGCCATTCCGGAATCCGATCCTCGGCATCTGCATCAACCAACAGATAGACTTCACCGCGGAACCGTAGCGGCACGATGACCGAATCGACCTCCATTCGGTAACGGTCGCCAGCGGCAAGGGCCGCGCCGCGTTCGTACTCGCCGATCAGGATGTCGCCGGGGTCGATCGTGGTATCGAGTGAAAGATAGACACGATCCACCCAACTGTGGCTTCCCGTTCCGATGGCTCCTTGATTGACGATCGCATATTCCGATGCCAACGTCGCACCTGCAGGGACACGTTCGGGAATCACGATCTCGTCCACCTGCAGGTCGGCTCGAGGTTGCACGTTCACCGTCAGCGTCTGTTGAGCCTCCGCGAGGTTGTTATCCGACTCCTGTTCAAATAAATCCCCGTCATCGTCGGTGCTGACCCAAAGCTCAAAGACACCACTGAGCTTGGATGGAATCTGAATCACCTCCAGTCGGCTATAGCTCTGACCGCTAGACACGGAGCTTGGAGTCAGAAACGACCCGAGTTCGAGCCGGTCACCTTCAGGGTTTCCGGCCTCGCGGAGGTAGACTCGGTCAATCCACGAACCATCCGCGCCGCCGACCCCCACGTTTTCGACGGTCCAGGCGAGATCGATCGAAGTCCCTTCTTGCGTCTCCGCCGGCGCGATGATCTCCGTCACCGTCAAATCGGGGGCTGGCGGCAGGTTGACGGGAAAGGCGACCGAGACGGTAGCATTGTTATCCCCGTAGAGGAACTCAAACGGCCCGTTCTGGTAAGCGGTTTCGACCACCAAGTAATGATCACCGCTGAGTCCATCCGGAACGGGAATCGAGCCGGTTCGCTGGTAGTGCCCCCCAGGTGCCAGTTGCCCGAAATGCTGACTCGGAGTCGCGGTGCCCTCGACCTTGTCGAGTCCCTCCGCGTCGCGGGCGAGAAATGCCCGATCGTACCAATCGCCCCGGCTCGTGATGCCGATCCCTTGGTTGGTCACGGTCCAGCTTGGTCGAATGGTGCTCCCCGCGATGACCTCCTCCGGAACCGTGATCGACTCGACGACCACGTCGGCATATGGGGATGGCATGACGTCAATCCTGCCCGATGTCCCTGCCGCCGCGCTGCTCAGCTCCGCACCGCCTTCCAGATCGACCTCGTCCAGTCCGGTGACGACGAACAGGTGATAGCGACCGGTTAGGGCCGGCGGCAGCGAGAACGTCTCTGATTGCGCTAAAGCCTCACCGGGCTCAAGCAGTTCGCCCGATGGGAAGCTGGCGACAACAATCGGATCACCCTCATCGAGTCCATCATTCGTTGACAGAATCACAGCATCAATCGAGCTCGTTCGATCCGCGGTCGCCGAACCGAGATTCGTGACCGACCAGCCAAGTGTGATCTCTGCCGGGTCACCAACCACTCGTTCAGGAGCCGTCACCTCACTGACCACCAGGTCGGGCAACACGATCGTCGCCGACCCGGTGAACGTATCCTCCTCAATCTCGCCATTGACCGTATCGCCATCCTGGTTCATCGGGTTCCCGGCCGAATCGAAGACGTCGGGTCCGACCGTGACCGTGTACTCTCCACCGGCGAAGCTGTCCCGAGACATGCGAACACGATAGAGTGATGGCTCTCCGCTCACCGGCTCCGGCTCGTCGAACTGGGCCGAGCCTTCGGGCCCGGCCAGGGTGATGTCATCGGAGGTGAAACTGGCCGCATCGACCGGTTTGTCGAACTCAATCAACAGAAAGGGTGCGTCGGGGTCACGGGCGTCGTCGGAACTTGCCAACGAGACAACGCGGGGTCCCGAAGAAACACTGGAGATGTCCCCACGTATCGTCCCGGCGAGGCCAGCATCGGTGACGACGCCTTCGAGGATCACGCCCATTGGTGACAGCTCCACCAATCCGCCGTACTGGGCCGTCAGGGTGGATGAGCGGTTCGCCTCGACCAGGCTGCCGGCATCGTGGTCGATGAACTCCGCCAACTGACCGAGCTCGATTCGGCTGCCGATTCCCTCGGCGAGCAGACCGATCGACCGGTGTCGCTGGTCCCCCTCGTCCTCCTCCTCGATCCGGATCAGCGCACTGAAGTCGATCGTCCCTCCGGACAGGGCTTCGGCGCGAAGCTGAGTTCGGCGATGCCGACCTCCCTTCAGATCGGTAACGCCGCTCAGGTCGAGCCGACTGCCCGGCCCTTCAGCGCGCAGGATTGCTGACTGGCCACCGTCGGTCGTGGCGAACCGGTACGACGCAACACTCGGAAGTTCCAAGGTCATGCCTCCGCCGACCCGCAGGCTCGCTCCGTCGATGTTGGAAAGCAGCGGAGCCTGTAGCTCGCTGCCGTTCTGAAGGACCAACCCGCCCCGGTACAGTGTGGTTAATTGAGGGAGCTCAACCGAAGCGTATCGCGTTTCGAAAGTCGTACCGGCTGCATCAGTCAATCCTGGAAAGAAATAGCCATCGCCTTCCAGCAGGATGCGGCTGTCCTGAACCGCGCGCAGCGGGTCGGTTTCGAAAACTCCATCAACGCTGATCTGCAGTTCGATCCCCCCCAAGGTTTCCAGCGCTGGCGCCAGGATCACGCCGCCATGTCGCGGGATCAACCGGGAATAGAGTCCTGCGTCGAACCCGCGATGCGGATCTCGATCACGGTCAGTGAACGACCGAAGACGGCCCAGATCAACCATGCTGCCGAGGCCGTCGGCGACGATCGAAACCGATCGTTGGCGTGTGTCACCGGAATCCCCATCGGAAATCGACTCCACCGCTGGCAGCTCAAGCGAACCACCAGCGTGAGCCTCCATCCGAATCTGTGCTCCGTATTGGTTCCCGTTGGCGATCTCCGTCAGAGCTTCGAAGACGAGTCGGCTACCGGCTCCGTCAACGCGAATCGACCGGGTGATGTTGGTGCTCTGTCCCCCATGGGCGTACGAGGTGACCAACGGTAGGGACAGGACTGCCCCATCGCTGACGGAAAAGTTGACACCGTCAACCCGGCTGAGCTTGTCCGCCTTGACGGTTCCGCCGCCGGCGAGGCTGATCGCACCTCCAGCCATCTCGACCAACTCACTGAGATCGAGTTGCCCGAAGTGAACGTTGAAAATCGTTTCCGTCGCAGTCGTCAGACCGGAGAAGTCGAACGCGTCGCCCTGCAAGTCGATGCGGCTGTGGCGTGCCGTGGACAGTTGGCTCATCGGCGCGATCTCTGAACCGTGCCAGAAAAGCTCGACACCTTCGATCTCGGTCAAGTTCTCGATCCGCAGCGTCCCGCCGTGCTTGCTTTGCAGGCTGGTATACAGCCCGGCATTAAAACCACTATGGGTGGCGACGTCGGCATCGTGCAGACGCTGGAGCGAACGCAGGTCGATCTCGCTGCCGACTCCCTCCGACGTGATCTCGATGAATCGCTGACGGGTATCGCCCACTGGCCCGTCAACGATTTCCGTCACCCGACTCAGATCGATCGAGCCTCCGGAATCGGCCTGGATTGACAAGGTTGATCCGTACTGCGTTCCGCCGGTGATGTCCGTCAGTCCGCTCAAGTCGATGTGGCTGCGGTATCCCTCGGCGCGAATGACGCGACTTTGATTCCTTGCAGTCGTTCCATGTGAGTAGTCGGTAGCATGCGGCAAGAAGAGTTGGCCTCCCCAGCGTGCCAACAGGTTCGCGCCTTGGATCGTCGTCGGTCCGTTCGCATGAAACGTTGCTAGCTCACCATCTGCGGATAACGTCGCCCCGGGACGGAGCGTCAGTTGTCCCGTCAGCGCTGATGGCCGCAGCACCGTTAAGGAGGCGTTGTCAATCGTGAGCGAATCGGCTCCCGAGATGCTTCGCACGAGATGCGCCCCGGCGCGGATCGTCACCGTCACGTCGCTTCCCGAGTCGAGGATGACCGAGTCGTCCGGGCCTGGAACTCGACCCGTACTCCAGTTCGCTGCATCGCCCCAATCGCCATCGGCCGCGATCCAGGTTGCCGGCGTCGGCTGCGCCACAGAAAGCGATACGGCTTCTTCCCATCCGTTTACTTCTGCCTCAGCGGCGCCGAAAAGCGACAGTGCGCCATCGTCCCCTTGTCCCGACGCATTGAATTCAGCGGACCCGGAATCACTGGCGATTTGAACGTTGACCAACGTCGTGAGTTCCGGAGCCGATACGGAGCCCCCGTCGCTTTCTGCCAGCGTTGAAAACAGCCCGGCATTGAATCCGCTGTGAGGTTCGCTGTCCCGGTCGACGACGTTCTTCAGTCGGTCCAGAACGATCTGAGATTCGGCGTTATCGGCGCTGATTTCGAACGACCGCTGCCGGGGGTCGCCACGGTCGGGATCGACGAATTGTTCAACGCCAGAAAGATCGATCTCGCCACCATGATCGGCAATGACGCGAAGCCGGGCGCCAAAGTGTTCTCCTCCGCCAACCCACCGCAGTTGTTGCAGGTCGAGCTTGCTGCCGGCACCCGCGGCGCGCCACTGACGAGTTTGGTTCTCGTCACTGCTGGCAACCGAGTAGGACGTCACTTGCGGCAGCGACAGCGTCACGCCGTCGGTGACAGTGAAGCTGGCACCGTCGATGTCGGTGACCGCAGGCAGATCGGCGGTCCCGCCAGCTTGAAGCGCCACGCTCGCGCCGCGGATGCCGGTCAGGGCGGGAAAGCTGGCCGCCGCGTCGATCATCGTCATCACCGTCCGGGAAGCCGATTCCAACCCAGTGAGTTCAATGTCGACACCCTGAACCAGAAGCTGGCTGTCGATCAGCGATTGCAGGTTCGAAACGTCGATGTCTCCGGGCTGATCAATCGACAACGCCGTTCCCTGAAGCGACCTCAGCTGCGAAGCGATGACTTGACCGCCCGCCACTGCGTCGATGACCGAGTACTTGCCTTCATTGAACCCGCCGTGGGGAGCCACATCACGGTCGATAAACGACTGCAGTTGGTCCAGATTGATCTGGCTTTGATCACCCCTGGCGCGAAATTCGAAGGCACGCTGGCGCGAGTCGCCGTCGACCAGATCGGTCACATGAGACACCCCGTGCAGATCAATTGTTCCGCCCTCGCTCGCTTCGACCAAGAGCTGAGCGCCGAAATCGGTTCCGCCCGTGATCGTCTGAAGTTGCGGCAGTACCAAGCGGCTGTCCGGGCCCGAAGCGGTCCAGCGTCGGGTTTGTCGACTGGCCGTGCTTCCCTGGAAGTAACGGGTCACCGAAGGCAACGTCAGCAGCGTTCCGTCGTGAACGTGGAGACTTGTGCCGTCGATGTTGACCAACGAATCGAGGTTTGCCGTTGCCCCAGCGAGCAGCGTGAGCGAACCTTCCTGCAGCCGGCTGAGGCTCCCGAGTTGCAGGTGCGCGCCGACCGCAATGAAAGAACTGCCGTCCGCGGTTTCCAGTTCGGTGAAATTTTGATCCGCGTCATGGACCTCTATCTCGCTGTCAATGATTTGCTTGAGGTTCGCGACGGAAAGTGATGCAGCGTCGTCCAACGTCAGCCGCAGCCCGCGGATCGACTTCAGCGACGGAGCGACGATCTGACCGCCATCGGACCACTCCAGTGCCGAATACTCCCCGCGGTTGAATCCATTTCTCTCCTCCACGTCACGGTCGAGAAACTCCGTCAACTGGTTCAAGTCGATGCGGCTGTCGTTGCCTGTGGAGGCCAGGGTGATCGCACGGCGGCCGGTGTCGCCGCTCGACGGGTCCACGATCTGTCTCACCGATGACAGATCAATCGATCCCCCGTCGTCGGCAGTGACCTCGGTCTGGTTGTTGAAGGCTGTCCCCCCGACGAGCATTTCGATCCCGGCAAGATCAATGAAGCTCCCATGGCCACTGGCCATGATCTCGCGGTGCTGGTTGCTCTCGACCGCTTCGTGGCGATAGGCGGTCGCCCCCGGAAGTTCAATGCGCCCTCCGCCGGTGGCCCGCAGGTCGACGCCGTGAACCGTCGCAGCACCGCGGACGTGCAAAGCCGCCTCCGGTCCGTCTGCCTCGAACTGGGAACCGGGACGGGCCGCCAACTCATCGCTGACGAGCACATTGGCCAGAATCAAGAACTGGCTGGCGGAACTGTTGATCGAGTTGACGGTCACGTCGCGATCGATCGTGATCGCCAGATCGGAATCGGCGTGCCGAATCAGGACATCATCGATCGCCGCGGGCAAGGTGTCGATGTCCCAGTTCAGCGGGTCGCGCCAATGCGTCCCATCGCCTCCGCCGTCCCACAGAACCGTGGCCAGCAGGTGCCGCTCTTCCAGCTTCTCAAAGGGGACCCGTGCAAGCCCCGCCCGCAGTTGATCCCGTCGCCGTTGCCGCAGCCTCTTTTTTCGCCGCGAGTCCCGCAATCTCCAATTCGCCAGGGACGACAATGCCCCACGGCGCGACCATTCGGCCCGTTCCATCACGCTGATCCCCCGTGTATGGCCCGTCCGCTCAGCGGACGCCTACGATTGCTCGGCAGGGACCAACCCAAGTGCGCCCCTGAACCCTTCCGACGTCCCTGTCCACGCCCGCCCCAGCGGGATCATTCGAGAAGCTGCCCCTTGAACCGCCCCACAGCCGGAGTTGGAAATGAGAAGTCTGCCCCGAAGGTCTGGCTGAAAGCCGGAACCGACATCCGTTCGATTCCATCACGCGGACGGTGAGTTTAGTACCCCTCTGCGGGAAGTCAAGTACTGTACACTGACTTGAAGTAAATCCGGCTCGCCGGGCCAGCTCGTCTGGCGAGCCGGCCCCGTCTTTTCCGCGCGATGCTTAGAAAACTGGAACTTAGCGGAACCGGAACGAGAATAGGTCTGCATCCTCCATGACGAATCGCAGCCGGATTGTGCGGCCTTCGAGTTCGCTCAGGTCGCTGCCGGCGGCCCCCTTCCATTCGACGACCTTGTCGATTTGATCTCCCACGATGGGCTGGCAGTTGTCGAGCTCATAGCCCGCGAGCGCGGTGCCGTCGGCATCCTGGATCTCAACGAGCAGCAGCCCGCCGGCACTCGTCGAGTGGTTGGTTTCCAGCGCATCGCCTTTGAACGTGAAGCGCCGGGTGACCATCTCCCCGCGCTCGTAGCCGGCATGGACCGAACTGAACCCGTCCAGCCGCAAGGTGTACCGGCGGCTCCCGGTGAGGCAGATGGACATCTCATAGGGGCCGGTCTGATGAATCCCGATGGCCGCGTAATTGGACCGGTTCCCCCAGCCGTCCTTGCCGACGCCGGGGCGGATGAAGGCTTCCTTGAACGTGCGGTCATAGCGATTCCCGCCGCGCGACGACATCAGCATCACGTCAGTCGTGCTTCCCCGCTTCGCCTGGAACCGTGTGGGCAGCGCGATGTAGATGTGTGGCGCGCGGAAATACGGCTGCGTTCCGTTGGTGTAGAGGTGCTCTCCCGGAGCGTTTGCATTCATGTCCTCCGGGGCGGTCCATTCGACAAAGTCGCGTGACGTTGTGCGGCCGATGCTCCGCAGCCCGTCCTTGATCGTGCGGAAATAGCACACGTACATCCCTTCCGACTCAGACCAGAAGGCGACGTTCTGCGAATCAAAGCCACCCCACGCTTCGGGAATCACCGGCTCGTCTCGAAGCGGCTTCCAATCAATGCCATCGGCCGAGACGAAGGCCTTCAATCCTCCCGGACCATACTTTTCCCGCAGCGCTTCGTTGCGAGGTCCGAATGTCAATCCGCCGAGGGCCTTGTACCGCTGTTCCGCGGGGATGTCGCGGCGAGTGTCGATGAAAGGGGTGAAGTTGTGCGTCACGAGGAACTCGTCGGCCAGCACGACGTTTCCGCTGGGATACCGCTCGAATTCGTACAGCCCAAGATCCGGTTCGGTCCAGTTCCGTCCGTCACGGCTTTCGGCGTACAGCGTCAACTCGCCCAGGTGATAGGCTTCCCAGCCGTCCTTTCTCCAATGGGTACCGGCCTTCTTATCGCCGCGGTAGTAAAAGCGAAACAGATCGCCGTCCTTGAGCATCGTGGCATAGTGTCCGTTGGGGCGCGGATTCGCGCCGCGCGGGGCCAGACGCGGTTCGTGCATCTTCAGACGGGCGCCGTCCATGCGGTCGATCATGAAACGGTCGACGAACAACTCGCGGCGAGAACCGATGTCGATCGGATCAGCCGCCGCGGACGCGACGTCAGAGTCGACCGGCTGCTCCTGCGCCGCGATCGAGCCGGCGATCAGTAGAGGCGCCAGTGCCAGCCACGTGAGGTGCTTCACTGTTCCACCTTCCCCGTACCAGGACATGCGAACGCGTTTGAGGCCACGGTGGCCGCCTCGATCGCCCCGAGAGCGTCTCGGACTACCCAGTCCAACATTCTTGAACATTCTTGTCAGATTGTACGACAGACGCAAGTACCCTGAGGCACACGGCGGCCGCGATCAACCCAGATGGACCACTGAACGACTTCGACCACCGAGTGAGCAACACAACGGCAGAGGGGTTCAACTGCCGGATCCAGTCGATCAAATCAGCTGCTCGAGATTTCTGGCGATTCGCGAACTTCCATTGCCAAAAGGCGTGTTCGGCGGCCGCCGAGAGCTTCGTAGCAGCCAACTCAGGAAGCATGTCGATGGGTACTTCCGCTTTCAATGTCCGGCCTGCGGCGAACTTCGCGCGACGGTCAATCCGCGGAACAATCTGGCGCACTGTTTTAGCTGTGGAAAGAACTTCAACAACATCGACCTGCTGATGACGCAGGGATACGACTTCTTGCCGGCGGTCTCGATCCTGGAGAATTGGCTGGAGCAATACCAGCAAGAGCTGGGGCAAGCGAAGCGGCAAGCCTAATCCCTGGCATCGCTCGAGCTCTGATTCGAACCATCCGCTGCCAGTGCGATCGCCCGATAGGAGCGGTCGCACTTTTTCATGCGCACCCAACGCAGTCCGCCCCCACATCGAACCGCCTCCGTGAAAACCTTCTCCAAAATTCTCAACAATTCGGCAAAACGCCCTCCAAAACCCCAAAATCCCTACAGCGACAATTCGGCAAAAAGTGCGACCGCAATTCGGTCGGCAACACCTGATGAGATTCCCGAGGCGGTGAAAGCGTTCTTGCTCAGCCCGCATCCGCCACCGGGGATGCGAAAGAGGGTCAACCATGCCGTGGCCTGACCGACAACCGCCAGCACCCTCGCAACTTGCCTTCGAAAAGCACGCCTGGCTGGCTCTCTGCGCTGGTAGCGGAAAACGAACTCGAAAGCGACTCGTCGGCTCGCTCCGCGGCCTGAACTCGCCCCATGACCCCGGCCAATCTGATCGCCCGATCGCGAAAACGGCCGACTTTTCGCTTACTGTGCTTGGGGCATAGCTGCCCCCTCTAACGCCCCGCCATGCTGAACCGACCCGGCCACCGGTCCGAACTTATCGAGCAAGTCAGCGGAGCTTGTTAATCAGGTGAACGAAAACGATCTGGCTCTAACTTCAATTGCAGGGTGAATGGCCCGAACATCTCGCTGATCATGCGGGTGTGCTTCTTCATTGGAACCCCCTCTACTATTGTTATGGTTCTTCCGAGATACAATGTACTGTCGCTGTTATCGCGGGTAAAGAGCAACGAGGCAATCATCAAGTCAACATGATTTTCTAGTGTGAACTCGTCATGATAAAGAATCGCTTGTGTTGCACGCGCATTTTGCGACAGAAAGACGGCAGAGCAGTGCACCGCATTCAGCCGACTGAAGTACCGGTGCCAAAGAGCAAGCAAACGCGGCATTTTCAGTACAGACGACACAATGGTTAAAGTTGTGTACTGTGGGGCCTGATCCGTTCTGTTTCCCAACGCATTAGGATGTATATATTCAGCGTATGATCGCTCTTCCAAAAACAGTGCATTGCCGAAGTGCAGTTCGCCGCTGTAATAGAAGTGAAATGGAAATCCAGACCACACACGCTCAAATTGCAAAGCCGCCTCTCGCAATTCTTCCAGCTCCTCAATGAACGGCTTTCCAGATTCATGGAAGTGCAGTAGATGGCCGTCGCCCGTCTCGCGAACGTTATAAGTTCGAGATCGTATAGCGCCTATGTCGTCCCAACCGAAAATTGGAAGATGGGCAATTGAAGACGCGTGATACAAGGAGAAATCCAGCATGATGCGGTGCGTATAGAAATTAACGAAAATGAAATTCCAACTGCAATCGTCACGCTGGCCGCTAATGCCAGGCTTGGGTTAGAGGCAATGCGAAGGCTTCGCTCCGCTCTTACAACCTGCGTCCCCGTCGCTGCTGCTGTGCTGACAGTGTTCAATGCAGCAATGCGCTGGATGATTACAGCAGCCGCTACTGTGCTAAGTCCCGCTGCGGCGCTGATCTTTAATGCTTCCTTCGTTGGGACCCAGTCGTATAGAACTACGCCGGGAAACTTCTGGTAGTCGTTCCACGTGATTAGTTGCCAGCCCGGTGGCGACCATTGAAACGCCGGCCATACCCGATAGCCGACGGCAAACGCGGTGCCAAAGCCAAACGCGAGTGTGGGGGCCATCGCTGATAGAGGAAAGTATGCTTTTGTTGTCAGTTGGGTTGTCGCGAATAATGACTGACCAGCATAGAACGGAGCGTTCAGGATGATGTTCGCATGCTTCATTTCATATAGATGTACAGTGGCGCTGCCCCCGGCGTAGCTTACAAGATCAGGCTTAAGCGAATACGGCTGTACATTCGGGAAAAGAGCGCCTGTAATGGTGCTCACAATCGTTCTGTTTTGCTGATTAGCCCACGCCGCAAGCCCCCGCTGAGCTGCCCAGTTTCTGAACTCGCCGCCGATGAACGAATGCACGAGCGTGCCCAAAACTGGAACCTGAATTGCATCGGGGAGTGACCTTTCCGGGAATAGTCGCGGCCAAGGGAATCCAGGGAACAACCCGGAAGGATCAGAAAACTCTATTGGGTCTGCGAAGGCATAGGCGTACTTATGCAGGCTCTGGGGGTCCTGCATGTTGCCGGCGAACGGATCCAGCCGGTTGAAGCGGCCGGTAGCCGGGTCGTACCAGCGCGCTCGGAGGTATTGCTGCTGGAGTCTCGCGTCGAAGTGTTCGCCGCTGTAGCCCAGCGAGGTCAGTGGCGAGGCTTGCGTCGTGATGTTGCCGTTTTCGACACCGTGTATGGCGAGGCGCTGGCCGTAGGCGGCTTTGGTGACCGCTGGTGAGGCTTGGCAGTGAGAGGTGCGTTGCTTCCGGCATTGGCTGGCGTTTTGCAGATCGCGGCAGAAGGATTGCCTTCGCCGGCAGGTGGATGGGCGCCGGGAACGATCCGGCCTTCCCGCGCGGTGGCGCGCAGGGACGCGAGATGGAGAGTGACGGCGAGGGGAAGAAGCGACGAGCATCCCGCTGATTGTAGAAGAACTGATCAGTTGCCGCAGACCGCTACAGGGAGTTTCAGGCGACGCAGTGGCGGCATGAGCAGCGAGCGGCGAGAAAAACCAGCGGCCGGCAACGATCCCGAAGGGATCACAGAAGGTAGCCGGTGGT
>CAYWXT010000047.1:0-28050 GCA_964462125.1 uncultured Pirellulaceae bacterium
GGTTGGGCCAAGCTACGATCGGCCGCGTCGGTCCTGGGGCGATCGAAGCGGGAGTTGTGGGAAAATGTGAGTTCGATCCGTGACACGCTAACGAGGAGTGAACTGAAATGAATGACGATCTGGGCAGGAATGAGGGCGTGACGTCAACGACGGAACCGGCTCCGCGTCTGGCTCCGGAGCAAGGCCGAGGGCGGGAACCACAGCCACCGACGGAGGTGATTCCGTTTCTGAAAGCTTATGCGAGGGAGAAGCCCGACGTGGCCGCGTTGTGGTGTTTCGGTATTGGGTTCGTGATCGGTTGGAAGCTGAAGCCGTGGTAATTGGGGCCCGGAGGATTTCCGGGCGTTCGATCTGAAGTCGAGTGTCATCGATGAGCGTCAACACCCCTGCCGTGCCACCGGTTGACGCCAATTCTGGTGACGACGCGTCGCGGCCGGAGGCGGGCGCGCCGTTGTCGCCGGCGCGGTCGTCCGATCGGAACCGAGCATCGGCTTCGCTTGTCATTCTCGCGTCGCTGGGAATTCTCTTCGCCCTCTACGTTGCCCGGGTGGTGCTATTCCCGGTGGTACTGGCCTGCATCATCACGCTGCTGCTGCGCCCGATCATTCGCCGGTGTCATCGGCATCGGATTCCCCAGGCGCTCAGCGCGGCGCTGGTGCTATGCTTCTTCCTGCTCTTGTTCGGAGTCACTGCCGCCTACCTCATCGTTCCTGCCCGTGACTGGATCCAGAATGCTCCAGCCCATATGGAGGTTGTCGGAGAGAAGTTGAGTGCGGTTCGTGATCAATTCGAGGAGATCAACGAAGTTTCCGAGAAGGTCCGTGAGTTCGCCGACGGGGAGTCCGAGAAGGAGGACGATGACGAGGACGAGGACGAGGAGGCAGGTGCAGAGGAGATCGTCGGCGGGGAGGATGGGGAGGAGGGGAACGAGGAATCGGAATCGACAATCGCGACGGCGATTCGGGGGTGGACCGGAGGTTCCGATGAGTCGTCCGAAGCGGAGGATCGCCCCGTTCCGGTGGAGATTCGGCAGCGCCGGCCCTTGTCGGGCCTCACCCTATTGAGCACGACGGGGGATTTGGTCGGAGCGTTGGTTGTCACCGTGGTGTTGAGTTTTTTTCTGCTGACCACCGGCGATCGGTTGCTGAACCACACGTTGCAGTTGATCTCGTCGTTTCGGGACCGCCGGAACGTTGTGGCGATGGTCCATGAAGTCGAGCACGGGATCTCGACGTACCTGCTCACCGTTTCGTTGATCAACGTGGGTTTGGGCGTTGTGGTCGCAGGTGCGATGTGGTTGTTGGGCGTCCCCAACCCAATGCTGTGGGGCGCGATGGCTTGTGTGTTGAACTTCATCCCTTATTTGGGGGCGATCACCGGCTCAATCATCGTTTTCCTCGTGGCTGTCTACTTTTTCGACTCCTTGGCGTACGCGTTCCTTGTCCCGCTCACGTACTCAATCATCACTGCCATGGAGGGCAACTTGGTCACGCCGATGCTGCTGGGACGTCAGATGAGACTCAGCCCGGTCGTCGTGTTTCTCTCGCTTCTGTTTTGGGGTTGGATGTGGGGGGTGGGGGGCGCGTTGTTGGCCGTGCCGATCTTGGCGGTGGTGAAGATCGCGCTTGAACGGTTCGAGCGGACGCGACCGGTCAGTTTGCTGCTTGGCGTCTGACCGTCGTTCCGGAGACATTCCGGTGAGTGTCTTGAAAACGGCGGGGAGGTTGGGCTTGTCGCCAGTTTCACAGGTCTGATAGGGTCGCGAGCATCCGGCGTCCCGGGTTGGATGGTGATTGCCGCGAAATTGGCTGCAGCGAGCAGGCGTAGCTGTCGATAACACCTTTGTTTTCGCTCTCTGCGCTGTTGAAGTCTCTCTTTCGGCGATCGGATTGCATCCTGGGACAAGGATTGCGGCGCTGACGACCGGCGCGAAAACGGCCCTTCTGCGGGAATCCGCCAGCGGAACCGCTGAACCGGAGGGCCCGGTCACTCCGCGCACTGGCATCCGATCAACCATTAGCGACGCTCCTTGGTGGGGCCGTTGCGGTTGATGGAGACCCCATCCCACTTGGGAGCAAATCAACGATGCAGATATTCGGCCCCTTTCGGGTTTCGACGACACAGGCCACCGGCGGCGCCGATCGGATCGGACCCCAGCAGCCACCACAGCCTGCCGCACCCACGCGGGGGGGCACCCCGGTGGATCAACTCGACCTTTCGTCCTCAGTGAGTGGTTCGAGCCGTCTTTCCGGGGGTGATCCGGTCGCTGGAAGCGGCGAGATTCGGGTCGACCGCGTCGCGGAGGTTCGTCGTCAAATCGCCGATGGAAGCTATGAGACTTCGGAAAAACTCGACGCTGCCCTCGATCGACTGCTCGACCGGATGGGCTAGTCTCTGTCGGAAAACGTGGATGAAGCCATTTGGGCTGAGACGTTCCCAGGGGCGAAGTGTTGGGATCGCGGACGTTCGCGAATCGCGGACGTTCGCCTATCATGGGACATGTAGCCACGTCGGTCCCCGCCCCGTTGATGCGGGAACCACCCAGCGAATTCCCTTGAGGAGAGGCCGACGACCGTGTCGAGTTCGCCACAGCCTCTAGAACCCCTGGAAGTCTCGCTCACCCCTCAGGAGCGATTCGAGGAGTACCTGCAGTCCAAAGGGCTGCGGCAGACGGGCCAGCGTCGTTATCTGGTCGAGCTGGTGTTCAGCCAGCATGAGCATTTCGACGCTGACGAATTGATTGATCGGCTTCCTCGTCGGGGGGAGGCGAATTACGTCAGCGCCGCGACGGTCTACCGAACGTTGCGGGAGTTCGTCGATGCCGGGCTTCTGCGGAGTTTCCAGCTCGACGGGCGCACGGTCTACGAACACGATTACGGCTATCCCCAGCACGATCACCTGTACTGCACCCGTTGTCGGCAGCTGTTTGAGTTTCAAAACGATGACTTGTTGCGGCTCCGCGATCAGGTTGCCGCCGAGCACGGGATGCGCGTCACCGGCCATCGGATGATCATCCAGGGCATCTGCCGGGAGTGCAGCAAGCGCCGCCGCAAGAAGCGGAAGCAGGACTTGGTTTAGGGCTTGTATTTGTCTGATGGTCTCTGGCCCGCGGCCAGCGCTGTTGGCTCTGTGTTTTTAGACAGGGGTCTAGCTGGCCGTCGATTCGCGGATCTGCTTGAGCAAGGCAGTGAACACCGGAAGGTTTTGATCGAAGTCTCGGCTTTCGGCTTGGGCCTGAATCAGGTACCGCTTCTCGCCGAGGGTCAGGAGGGTTAGTCGTGAAATGATCAGCAGATCGAGATAGTAAAAGCGGATTTCGCCCGCGAACTCCTGCTCTGCCGATGAGTCTCCGATCCCATCCGTTTCGGCGCCTTGTTCGGCGGTGATCCGCTCGTACTCGGCGCCTTGATAGTCTTGTTGGATTGAACGCACCAAGTCTTCGAGCAGGGCGTCATCGGGGCGCGGATCGTGAACGCGTTCGATCGAGAAAAACCCGCCATTGGGGAGTTCCAGCGTGGCCCCTTCGCCCCCTTCCTCCTGGTCACGCTGGACCAGTTCCCAGTTCTCGGGGTAGAGGAACTTCAATCCGTTTGACTCGAAGGTGGCGGGCATGGGGAGCGTCGGAGTGGAGTGGAGCGTGGCGATGACCCTCATCATGCCGGTCGTCGTCGGCGGCGTCCACCACTCCCTGTTGCGATCGGCCGCTCACCTGTGATACGACCCGACTGCCCCGTTATTTTCCTGCACCATCGCCCTTCTCATGCCCCACGGCCACTCCGCAAATCGGTTGTTTGTCCGACTGGTGTCGGTTGGTCTGATCGTGGCGACGATTCAGCCCCAGTTGGGTTGCCGCGCGATCGGTCGATTTGGAGAGAGTCGCCAGTCGATCGCGGCCCGCCGGCTCTCGCGATTGGGCTTGCAGGCGATGCATGAGGGCCAGTGGGGGTCGGCCGAGACGCTCTTTTCCGAAGCGTTGGATGTGTCCTCCGGCGATGAGCGGGCTCATGCCGGCTTGGCCGAGTCGCTTTGGCAACGGGGGCAACGCGATGCAGCGGTGCGACATCTGGAGGAGGCGGTGCGTCTGAGCGCTGGCGACCCCAGGCACGTGTTGCGATTGGGGCGGATGTACCTCGAACTTGGTCGGCATGCGGAGGCAAACCGGCAGAGCCTGGTCGCATTGCAGGCGGAGCGAAGCTCGGCGGAGGCTTGGACGTTGCAGGGGGATTGTCTGTTTGTCAGCGGTCGCAACGATGACGCCCTCGCCGCCTATCATCGGGCCTTGGCGCTCAATCCTGGGTCCGAACACGCCCAGCTCCAGGCGGCCGAGATCTATCACGCATTGGGGCGGCACGATCGCCTCCTGGCCACCTTGGACCGGCTTCAAGAAGCCCAGGGTGTGGAGCAATCGCCGGCCCGTTTGGACATGTTGCGGGGGATCGCGATGCGGCAACTGGGGCGCCCTGGGGAAGCGGGACGGTGCTTCGCCAGGGCTGCGACCAAGAAGCCGCGAGACCCGGTGCCTCACCTGCAGCTAGCGTCGCTGGCGCTCGAACAAGGGGATGTTTCGGATGCCCGGTCCTCCTTGGACACGGCGCTGCAACTCGACCCCGATTCTCTGAGCGACCCCCGCGGCATCGACGCCGACGCGCTGCACCGGTTGCAGGCGGGGCCGACGATGGTTGCCGGACAAGAAACCGACGTCGAGCCCGATCGAACGCCCGTTCGCCGCTGACCTCGCCGCGTTTGACCCCATGCATCATTGCCTGAACCGATTATTCCGAACATCGTTGGAGAGGCGGGAGTAGAAATCGGTGCCCGGTTGGGGGTTTCCAGGATTTCGTGATCTAGATTTCCACCGGAACGCGTCGCACGGGGCCGACGGTTACTTCTCCTTTCCACTGCTTGCGAGAGCGACTCCATGCCACTCCCCAGCCCGACCTTGACTGACACGCCGGAGCCTTCGATCGTTTCCGCTGTCGGGACGAAATCGAACGTCGCCGGGTATGTGGAACGCCGCAGTCGGCCGGCGAGTTCCGCCACTTCGTCTGAATCGGGAGTGCGTTCGGATCGGCGGCAGTTTGGCAGCTCGCATCATGGGCTGTCCGAGGCCGGCCGCGAGTTGGCTCAGGCGATCGATCGGTACAAGCTGGAGAATCACCGCCGCTACATCACCTGCGACGAGATGCTGTCGGTCCTCCGGGGGCTCGGCTATCAGCGGGCCGCCGATCCGCCGTCGCCACCGGACGGCCGAGCCACTACTTGATCAACGGCTGCAGCAGCTGGCGGCGGGTCACGATCGCGCGGGGGTTGTTGCGATCGTCGCAGAGGACCGCGACATCGCTCTCGGCGTCATAGAGCTGCAGCAATATTTTCAGATGCCGGTCGGTCAGCCGCGCCCGGACGACCGGTGTCGTTTCCACTTTCACTGGGTCGGCGGATAGATCGGCGTATCTCACGAAGCCGACGATCCGGCCGCTGCGGCGAACCAAGACGATCGACTGATTCTGGCGGCGGGCCTGGTAGCGTGCCTGGTCGGCATCGAGGGGCAGGTCGACGATCGCGCAGCGGTCCTGGGGAGTCCCGAACGCGATGGCGGGAAGATTCCCGATCTCAAAGATCCGCTGGGCGAAGGACCGCTGCCCCGCCTCCAATATTCCCGCCTCGTGGCCCGCACGCAATACCTGGTCCAGCTCCCCCCGCGCCATCGCCAGTCGAAGCTGAAAAGGTGTTTGCCCGGTCAGCAACCGCAGCGCGTTGCCCAGCAGCCCGAGCAACGAGGTGATCGGGGCGAACAGGACTGTGGTCGTCAACAGGAACGGCCGTAACAGCCGTAGTAACCGATAGGGTGCTTGAAAGAACAAGTACTTGGGGAGCAACTCGCCGAACACGAACACGATCGGGGTCATCATCATCGTCCCGAGCAATTCGGCGGCCGATCCGGCGCTCAACCAGAGGGCCACGGCCCAGACGACTGCAAAGCTGGTGAGGTAGTTCGCGATGTTGTTGCCGACCAGCATCGTGGCGACATAAATCGCAGGGTGATTGAGCAGCCACACCATCGCACGGGCTGCCTGAGATCCTCCCAGCGCGTCGAGAACAAGGCGGGTCCTGGGGACCCGATACAGTCCGGTCTCGGTGCCGCTGAACAAACCGCTGAGCACCACGCCGACCAAGAACAGCACCGCGGGGAGCCACATCAGGTGTCCTCCCCGGCCGTGGTTGTTTCCCCTTCCACAAGGCGAGCTTCGATCCAGACTCCATGCTCCGATTCGTCAACAACGATCAGCTCGAACGGGCCCAACGCTGCGGTGTCTCCCAGTCGCGGGCGGCGTTCATTGTGACGCTGCAGGTATCCGGCCACAGTCACGCTCGGCTCCTCGGGCGTTTCCAAGCCGAGCTGTTTGACAAAGACTCGCAGGCTGACCGAGCCCGGCAGGCGGTAGCGGTCCGGGCCGAGCTGGCGAATGGTGTCCTCGGAGTCGCCGCCTGCGGAGGGGGATAAAACGTCGCGAAGGATATCATCGACGGTCAGCGCCCCGATCGCTTCGCCAAACTCGTTGACGATCACGGCCACCGATCGGTTCTCCTCGTTGAGCTCATCGAGGACCTGGGCCACGCGCGCCGACCAAGGGGCGTAGATGACGGGCTCGGCAGCCGACTGCAGGGCATCGACCTGACTGGGCCGCAGTGTCCGGAGCCCGATGGCGGCGGTGATCACGGTGTCGTCCGATTCGGTGAGCATCAGGTAACCGCCGGGCGGGGCTCCTTCGCGCAGGACCGCGTGATCGATCGGCGCGGGACAAATTTTGAGCCGGCCCCGCGGCCGCATGACCTCTACGGCGCGGGTTTCCGCCAGGCCAACCAACGAGCGGAGCGCTCGCCGTTCACGCTGGGCCAGCGCCGCGTCGTCGGTTCCCAACTCGATCGCCCGCTCGATGTCGGCCAACTCGATTTCCGGCTCCGGCTGCAGTGACGGCCACACCAGTCGGCTGGCGATCAAATTGGCGACCTTCAATAGCGGCAGGATCGGATGGACGATTTTCACCGCGAACGTCAATGTCGGTGAGATCAACATCGAGAACCTGACCGGATCGAGTACGGCCAGACTCTTGGGGGCCATTTCGCTGAAAAAAATAATCGCCAGCAGGCTGATGGCCGTGAACGCGATCGTCGTTCCCCGGACCGACTCACTCGACTCCAGCTGAGCGCCGACAATCGACGCGATCCCGAAATAGCACATGTTGACGAGCAAATTCCAAAACAGGATCGCCGAGAGCAACCGTTCCGGGTCACGCAACAGGTTCGCGGCCATCTGTCCCGTTATCCCCCGCCGCGCCAAGCGGCGGCGATCCCGGACGTGCAGCGAGAAGAGGGCCGCCTCACTGCCGCTGAAAAAGCCGCTGACCAGGATCAACACGCTCATGGCGACCAGCCACGGCCATGCCCGCACCAGCTCAATCAAGCCGCCTCTCCTCCCGGACCCCGTTCACGCTCCAGCGACACGTCGAATTCGCTAAGCGCCGGGACCATCATCGCGGCGATCGTGAACCCGTAGCCCGTCACCAGCGCGAAGAAGACAAACAGGTGGTCGGACTGCAGCAAGAATTGGGTGATGCAATAGAACGTGATCAGCGGCAACAGGAACGATGCAGCGAAGATGGCGGGGGAGGGATTACGCCAGCCCAACGACGCAAACAGTGCGGCGCCGCCGCCGAGAATCATCAGCAAGAAGGGGGCGAGCTGCAGCTGAAATGCCCCGCGAAAACTGACCATGATCGTCATGCAGATGGCGATCCCCACGCACAGAAAAAAGACCGTCCCCAGGCTGGCCAACGTCGCCGTGCGGCCCGCCACGTGGCTCAACCCGGCATGGATGCCGAGCATGATCACGAACAGATCCAGCACGACCGCGCCGAGCAAGGTGTAGCCGAGGTTCTCTAGTGTCATCACGCCGCTGAAACCCAGATGGACAGCCAACAACATCGGCAGCAGGATCATCTCCTTGGCCACATACATGACCCCCAGCAGTTTGCCGAACACGAATTCGGCGGGGGTCAGATCGGTGACCAACAACAGATCGAGGGCCAGACCGTCCCGCTCCCCGGTGATCGAATTAACCGCCAAGGCATTGATTAGCACCAGACTGATCACCCCGATTGTCGCCAGGGGGATCGTCGCCGCGGGCAGTGCTCGTCCCACTCGGCCTGCTGGTTCGTATGCGGCCCCGCTCTGGATCTGCCACTGAACGGCGGCCGCGACCAGCGCGAAGAGCACGACAAAGGCGACGCGGATCACGACCACCTTGCGGCCGTACGCCCAGGTGCGGATCTCGCGCCACAAGATCGGGTTTCGCCATACCGGACGGGGTGCCCGCACGGTCCATGCAGCAGGCTCCCCGGTTTCGGCTCTCTCCTCGGACGTCCCCTCCGGCGAGAGCTCATCCTCCGGGTCCCGGCGTTGAACCTCGCGGGACGGATTCCAAAGGCGGACCCGGGCGACGCCGATCCATAGCACCAGGGCCGAGAGCGCGAGCGTGGTGGCTACGAATAGGCCGACCCCGATCGCCACCTTCGGCGAGAGGCTCGCCAGGGGGGAGGCGGCAGCAGCCAAGGCGCGGGGAGGACTGATTGCCAAGAGCCCGGGCCCTAGGAACTCCGACGCCACCACCCCCGCCAATTCTCCCACGCCGACGTACATCAAGAGCAACAAGACCGTCAATGCGATTGCCTGAAACGTCTTCTCGCGCCACAACGCCACGACGGTGCCCACCGAGCCGCAGAGAACGATTGTCGACAGCGTCACCGCCGTCACCGCCGCTACCTGCTGCGGGGAGACCCCGCCCAACAGCGGCAGACACAAAAAGAGCGGCAAACCGCCGAGCAGCAATGACAGGGGGGTGAGCAACGTCGCCACGAGTTTGCCCACCACCACCTCGAAACCGGTCAGACGCGTCATCAAAAGCAGCAGCAGCGTCCGGCGGTCCTTCTCTTGAGCCACGCTGCTGGCCGCCCCTGCGGCTGCGAAACTGCTTAGCACCAGCAGCTGCAGCGGTGCCAGCAATGCAAACATGCCACCACCGAAGCGGGCCGCATCGGAGTTGCTCGCCACCGACCGGCCACCATCCAGGACCAGGTAGCCGGTGCAGAGCAGGGCGAACAGCGAAAGCACGTAGATTGCCCGGCTTGAGTACGTCTTGGGGCGTTTGGGCGATACCAGCGCTTCACGGTTGAAAACGGGGCCGAGCATCGGTGGATTGGCAACGGTTGAACGGGACAAATCGAGAAGCCGCCGGTGATAGAGTCTCTCCAGGGTATCAACTACCGGCGGCCTCACCGAGGGGCAGGGCCAGCTCCGGGACGTGAGCCGGCCGTAAAAATCGTCAGCATCGGTCTCCGGTCATCACGACTGCGATCTGTTCGCGGGTGGCGTGGTTCCCGCCACCCCGGCGGCGCGCTCGTAGGGTAGGGTTCCGGTAACCAACTCACCCCTGTGCTTGTCTGACCAATCGTGGCTCCCACCCCGTTGAATCCCATGAGTTCATCATCCCAACTTTGGGCGATCTTCACGTTCCTTCGGGAAGAAGATGGCCCCACCGCTGTGGAGTACGCGGTGATGCTCGCGTTGATCATCGTCGCCTGCCTCACCTCCGTCGGATTTTTGGCCTCGCAAACCGGCGAAAGCTTTGATCGGTCGGCCAATGCGATTGCCGGCGCTCTTGGCAACTAGCGTTGCCCGTTGACAAGGCGACCTGTGCTGGTAGGATCTTCAGCGGCTGTGGTGGCGATCGTTCCTTCTGGTTCGATCGTGAACAGGGAACTCCGGTGAAATTCCGGGACGGACCGGCCGCTGTGAACCGCCTGCGGGTCGCCTTCTCTCTGGTATGACGGTGTCATTGTCAGAGGCGAAGTCGAGACGCACGTCGACGCCTCCTTCTTTGAGGAATGCCATTGCTCGGGTCACCGGGTGAGAAGGCCTTGAGCGTTGTTGGGCGGTGAGTCAGAAGACCTACCACACGCCACGCGATCCCACCCTCCGGGCTCATGGGTTCAGATCGCCACCATGACGGTTCCCGTGGCAACGTGCATGTGGCCCCGCGCCCGTTGCCCGAGAACGTCGCCAACCGTCTGCGGCGATGTCTCTCCACGATCACGGTCCCACTCGCCATGCGTCTCGACTCCCCCTGTGTCCACCTCTGCCGGCTGGATCAACACGGCTGTTGTCACGGTTGCTCCCGCACCCGAGATGAAATTGCCGCGTGGCCGACAGCGTCTCTGAGCCGACAGCTCGAGATCCTTCTCGCCTGCGGTCAGCGGCGGGCAGCGACCGTCACCGCAGCGGGGCCGTCATCGAGCCGATCGCTCCCCCGAGCCCCCCACTGAGGCGAAACCATGTCGATCGGTCGAATTGCCGGCCGCGGACGCCGATCAGCCGGGGCGGCGATGACCTTAGTGGAGTTGCTGGTGGTGCTGGCGATCGCGACGATCCTGTTGGGGTTGCTGCTGCCGGCGGTTCAGACCGCGCGGGAGGCCGCCCGGCGTTTGCACTGTCAAAACAACTTGAAACAGATCGGCTTGGGACTTCATAACTATGAAAGCGCCCACCGCGTCTTTCCCAAAGGCGGGGCCGGGGCGGTCAGTTTGACCGACCCGGCGGTTCGAGCCCGCTGGCGAATGTCGTGGGGCGCGTCGATTTTGCCGTTCCTTGAACAAGCGGCACTCTATGAATCGATCGATCCTCACCGGCCATTCATCCATGCCGACAACCGATCCGCCGGGCAGACTCCGGTGGAAACGTACCTCTGCCCGTCGGCCCCGAAAAATGAGCTCCTTCGCCCCCGTGTTGACGCGCCGCCGCCGGCGCCACGGTACGCCCGAACCGATTACGGCGGGAATTATGGCGAACGCGGGCTCCGCTGCTATCCGAGAACGAATTGCCGCAACCAATATCCCAACGGCGGCGGCGGGCGGGGAACGCTGATGTTGGGAACAGATCAAGACGTCGGTGCGAGAGACATCTTGGACGGGTTGTCCCAAACAATCATGGTCGGCGAAGCGCCCGAGGGACTGCATTCAATTTGGATCGGTCACAAAAACGTATTTGACCAAAGTGTTCCGCTCGACGCTCGATCCCAACACGGATCGCCATGGCAGCCTTGCCATCCCGCATTCAAAAGTTCGTCCGGCAATTTCTGTGATTTCGGCCAGGAATTCCACAGCTATCACCCCGGTGGCAGTGCGTTTGCTTTTGCCGACGGATCCACACATTTCTTGAGCGACCATATCGACTTCAAGCTGTTCGCCGCCCTGTTGTCCAGACGCGGTGGTGAGGTCGTGGGTGAGTTTTGACCGGTTGTTCTTACTCTGGGAAACATCAAGGAAATATTCAATGAAACGATTGGTTTTGTTTCTGTCGGCGATGCTGCCGTTGTCGGTTTCGCCTGTCAGCTACGCAGAGGTAACGGTCGATTTCGAGGAATTGAACCCGCCAACAGAAACGGAAAACGAGGGAGGGACTGGCAGTTATTTCGACGGATACGGTTCCGAAGCAGAAACGGGAACGTGGACATCGCAGGATACCAGCTTCAACACGAATGAATTTGGGCCGGGTTGGAGTTATTCCAATGTGGTGGACACCACGACCCCGGGGTTCGAAAACATGTTCGCTTCATTCACCGGAGGGGGGAGCGATGCGCTGGGAAATACTGTCGAAGGGGGGAACTACGCGATTGGAAACGGCAATGGCGCATTCGTAAATCTCCCGGAGATGATGCGAGTCGAGTCGACACGGGTGACCAACACGACCTACGCCGCCCTGTCGATGCAGGATGGAGATGCATTCGCCACCAAGTTCAGCAGTGAGAACGACGACTTTTTCTCGGTGACCTTTCAAGGCTGGTCGGAGCAGGACGCCAGTGGTTCGGTGGTCGGCGAGGTGGAGTTTTTTCTGGCGGACTTTCGAGACGATAACGAATTGATCGTTGATTCTTGGGAGTCCTTGGACTTATCGGAACTGGGGACGGCACGCTCGATCGGATTGGAATTTGCCTCATCCGACGTCGGTGAATTTGGAATCAACACGCCGATGTATGTCGCGGTCGACAACCTGCAGATCACGGCAGTCCCGGAACCGGCGATGGTCATGGCCCTCGCCGCGTTGGCGCTGGGGATCACGGCGGTAGAGGTTCGCCGGCGGCGCCGCTGGTCGGCTCATCACGACAGAGCGTGATCGGTACATTGTTAGGGCCGAAGCGTCACTCGCCTTCCCTTGACACCAGGCCACGCCCTCACCACCGATGCACTGTCAAATCGTGATCCCCGCGCGGCTCCGCTCCTCGCGGCTTCCGGAAAAACTGCTCCGCCGTGTCGGCGGCAAGTCGATCCTGCAGCATACCCATGACGCCGCGTCTCGCTCGCGACTGGCGGGCGGCGTGGTCGTTGCTGTGGACGACCCGCGGCTGGCCGCCGAAGTGGCGTCGTTTGGCGGACGGGCGGTCATGACGTCGGTCGATTGCCCCAGCGGCACCGACCGGATCGCCGAGGTCGCGGCGCAGCTGCCGGAGACCGAGGTTTTCGTGAACGTCCAGGGGGATGAACCGGAGATCGAACCGGAGGTGATCGACGCGGTGGGGAGCAAGCTGATCGGTGATCCCGCGGCCGACATCGCCACCGCCGCGACGGCAATCCGAGAGGCAGCGAGACTCGGCGACGCCAACTGCGTCAAGGTGGTGATGGGGGGAGGGGGCCGGGCAATCTACTTCAGCCGGGCCGCCGTACCGCATCTCCGGGAAGGGGGCGTCGACACGGCCCTTGCCGCCGAGCCCCCCCTGTTCTGGCACCACGTCGGGATTTATGCCTACCGCCGAGACTTCTTGGCGTGGTTCGCCGCCGAGCCGCCGAGCCGCTTGGAGCAGGCGGAAAAGCTGGAGCAGCTGCGGGCGATCGAGGCGGGGAAGCGGGTCGTGGTCGCGGAGATTGAAGCGGCCACCGCGGGCATCGATACCCCGGCGGATCTGAAGGCCTTCGCCGCCCGCTATTCGAGGTGACCCTCGCCCGTTTGACGCCCATGGCGGGAAGGAGACTTTCGCGATTTGCGCCGCGCGGTATCATTCGAGTCCATGACCAAGCACATCTTTGTGACCGGCGGCGTCGTCAGCTCGCTCGGCAAGGGGCTGACCAGTGCCTCGATCGGAATGCTGCTCGAACAACGCGGATTGCGGGTTCGTATGCAGAAGCTCGACCCGTACATCAACGTCGATCCAGGGACGATGAGCCCTTACCAACACGGGGAGGTGTACGTGTTGGACGACGGGTCGGAAACCGACCTCGACCTCGGCCATTACGAGCGATTCACTTCGGGACCCCTTAGCCGGGACAGCAACTACACGACCGGTCAGATCTACCTGTCGGTGATCGAGAAGGAACGCAAGGGCCAATTCTTGGGGAAGACCGTGCAGGTCATCCCGCACATCACCAACGAGATCAAGTCGGCCATCCACCGCATGGGCGGAGACGACGTCGATGTGGTGATCACTGAGATCGGGGGAACCGTCGGTGACATTGAAAGCCTCCCCTTTTTGGAGGCGATCCGTCAGTTTTCCCTCGATGTCGGCCGCGATAATGTCCTCTACATGCATCTGACCCTCGTCCCTTATCTCAAGGCGGCCGACGAGCTGAAGACCAAGCCGACGCAGCACTCGGTGGGCCAGCTCCGCGAGATCGGGATTCAACCCGACATCCTTGTCTGCCGCTGCGAACATTCGATCCATCGGGACGAGCGGGAAAAGATCGCCCTGTTCTGCAACGTTCCCACCGAAGCGGTGATCGAGGAAAAGGACAAGGACTTTTCGATTTACGAAGTTCCGCTTTCGTTGGTGGATAATAAACTCGACGAATTGATCGTCAAAAAGCTGGCGATTGCCGGGGTGCAGACGCTCGAGATCACGCCCTGGCGGGACCTGCTGCATCGGCTCCGCAACCCGCAGCACGAGATCTCCATCGCCGTGGTCGGCAAATACGCCGAACACAAAGACGCCTACAAGTCGATTTATGAAGCGATCGACCACGCCGGGATTCATCACGCCGCCCAGATCCGGGTGGGGCGGATCCAGAGTGCCGATATCGAACGCGAGGGGGCCGAGCGGCTGCTCAGCGGCTTCCATGGGATCCTGGTCCCCGGTGGCTTCGGCGAACGGGGTATCGAAGGCAAGGTTCAAGCGATCCGCTTCGCCCGCCAGCGCGGGGTTCCCTTCTTCGGGATCTGTCTCGGAATGCAGTGCGCCGTGATTGAATTCGGCCGCAACGTCGTGGGGTTGGAGGGAGCCCATTCGACCGAGTTTGACAAAGACACCCAGCATCCGGTGATCTGTCTGCTCGACGATCAAAAGAACGTCACTCGCATGGGCGGCACGATGCGGCTCGGCAGCCAACCCGCCAGGCTCGACCCGCATAGCCGCTCCGCCCACGCCTACGGGTGCGAAGAGGTCGAGGAGCGACACCGCCACCGGTATGAGTTCAATAACCAGTACCGCGGCCAGTACGAAGTTCACGGGATGCGGTTCGCCGGGACCAGTCCGGATGGCGGTTTTGTCGAAATCATCGAAGTCACCGAGCATCCCTGGTTCGTGGCCGTGCAGTTTCACCCGGAGTTCAAGAGCAAGCCGCTGGTCGCCCATCGGTTGTTTGCCGGTTTTGTTGAAGCCGCCGTCGAACGCCACGGACGCCGTTCGGCCTCCGAGGCGCCGGCCGAGCAGTCGGGCCAAGCGTCATCGACGGCCTAGTCCGATGAACCCAAACACTGACTTCCCAACGCGTCGAAAGAATGCGGACATGAGTGACGAATCGAAACGGGGCGAGCGAGAGCCCAAAATCATCGTGGATGAAGATTGGAAGGAACAGGTCGCTCGCGAGAAGGAGGCGGCCCAAACGGAACCCCAGAGTGGTTCCGCCTCGGCGGACGCTGCGACGCGCGAATCTGGCGGCGAGACACCACCTCCAGAGCCCGAGGTGACTGCAAGGGCCACGCCCGATCAGACGTCGGAGTCGGGCCAGCCAGAGACGCCAAGCCAGGCACCGGAGTCAAGCCAGGCACCGGAGTCAAGCCAGGCGGAAGGGGCAGCGGCTTCCGACCGGAGCATGCCGCCACCGAGCTTCGAGTTCCTGGTGTCGATGCTGTTCACGCAGGCGATGAGCTTCCTGGGTCAAGTTCCCGATCCCGGGACGGGGGAAGCTCGCGTCGACAAGCCGATGGCCAAGCACAGTATCGACACGCTGGAGTTGCTGAGCGAGAAGACACAGGGCAACCTGACGGATGAGGAAGCGAAGATGCTCTCGGAAGCCTTGCACGCCTTGCGGATGATGTTCGTCAACGTCAAGGGTTAGCCCCGCGTTGGTACTCCGCCACCGCGTCGATGATGTCGTCCAGCGAATAGGTGGGGCGGAACCCGATCGCGGCGCGGACTCGGCTCAGGTCGGGAACTCGGCGGCGGATGTCCTCGAACGATTGGTCGTAGGCCTGCGAATAGCTCTGGTATTCGATTTCCGTCTCCGGGTTCACCCTCGCGATCACGCGGCGGGCGAGTTCCAGGATCGAAATCGGCTGGTCGCTGCCGATGTTGTAAACTCGCCCGAACGCCTCCGATGTTTCGGTCAGCCGGACTACCGCGTCGACCACGTCGCGGACGTCGGCGAAACAGCGGATCTGTTTCCCGTCATCGTGCACGACCAACCGCTGGCCGCGGAGCGCCGCATCGACGAAGCGTGGCAAGACCATGCCATAGGCCCCCGTTTGCCGCGCGCCAACGACGTTGAAGAATCGTCCCACGACCACCGGCAGTTGCTGCTGTTTGAAGTGGGCCAGCGCCAGGAACTCATCGATCGCCTTGGAAACGCCGTAGCTCCAGCGGGGTTTGGTCGTCGCCCCAAACACTAGGTCGTCCTCCTCCGACCAGGTCTCCTTCGGGTTCTTGCCGTACACCTCGCTGGTGCTGGCGATGAAGCAGGGAACGGGGGTCCCACGCTCGGCCCGCGATCCGAGTCGGTCGAGGATCAATTGCGTCGGGTAGATGTTCCGTTCGATCGTCTCGATTGGCTGCTTGGCGATCAGGGCCACCCCGACGGCCGCTGCGAGATGGAACACCCGCTCGGCACGCCCCACCAATTCGGCGACCAAGGCCACGTCGGCGACACTGCCGTGAATGCACTCCAGCCGCTCGTGGCCGGCAACCTGGCCCAAGTTCTCCAAACGCCCAGTCGAAAGGTCGTCCACGACGATCACCCGGTGGCCGTCGGCCAATAAACGCTCGGTCAGGTGCGAGCCGATGAATCCGGCCCCCCCGGTCACCAGGCATGTCTGCGCGTTCACGGCCTTGGGTTTCCTTCCAAATCGGTACTCTTTTGCCCCAACGATGCGATTTCGGCTTGCCGGATGCGATCAATCTGCGAAAACCGAAACGGAGAGCCTACCGGGCAATCGTGGCGTCATCGGCGTTGCGTCCTCTTTGGGCTCCCTCACGGCCCCGGCGTTGTGGGGGGGAGAGCGAAACGCTAGGAGATTGGACCGCGCACCGCTAAACTTAAACCGCGCACCCGTAAACTTAAGTCGTATCGCAACGCTCGCCCATCCCCTGCGAGCCAGCGGTCTCTCCCCAAATATGTTCGATCCGTAACGTATCGCTTCTCCCGGAGTGAATCTGTGCTCAGATCGTGCTTCGCCGCGTGGCTCGCCTGGTCGTTGGCGTTCTGTTTATCCTCTTCGCTGCTGAGTCACTCCGCGGTCGGGCAGGAGTCCGGCGAGGAGGCTGCCTTGGCGGCCTACGCCGACGCGGCCAACTTTCAGACCAACGGAGCATTCGAACTGGCGGTCGAAGCTTGGGAGCGCTTCCTGGAGCGCTATCCGGATCATGCGATGGCCTCCAAGGCGGCCCACTACCTCGGGGTCAGTCACATGCAGCGCGAGGATCCCGACTACCTCGCCGCGGCCCGCGCCTTCGCCCAGGCACTGCAGGACAAGGAGTCGGAGCTTCGCGAGGAGAGCTTTGCCAACCGCGGTTGGTGCCTCTACGCATCGGCGGAATTGGCACCACCCGGGGAGACCGACCGGGAGGAGGGGACGCAGGGCGACCAGCGGGCTGCGAAGCGCGAGCGTCTGCGGGAGGCGATCCGCACCTTCGAGCAACTCCACGAGGAGAAGCCGGAGACGGGGTTTCTCGACCGCGCTTACTTCTATAGCGGCGAAGCGGCCTTCGCGCTGGGCGAACCCGAACAGGCGGTCGGCTTCTACGACCAGTTGCTGGCCATGCCCGCCGCCAAGGAGTCCCCGCTGCACTGTGAAACCCTCTATGGACGCGGCGTCGCGATGGAGGATCTCGATCGGCAGGAAGAGGCGCTCGACGCCTACGGGCAGTTGCTCGACCGCTGCGAGGACGATTCCCTGCTCACCGATGTCCAGCTGCGAACCGGAGACCTGCTGATCCGGCTCCAACGCCCCGGCGAAGCGATTGAGTTGTTCTCCGCGGCCGAGCAATCCGCCGAGTCTGCAGAGGATCGGGCCTATGCGATTTTTCGCGAAGCCTACGCATCGGTCCGGTCCGATCGTCCCGCGGAGGCGGCGAAGAAATACGAGCAACTGCTGGCGGAGTATCCCGACAGCCGCTACGCCTCCGAGGCGATGCTGGCGTCGGCCCAAAGTACCTATCGCAGTGGTGACCGAGAGGCCGCTGCCGTGCGTTTCGAGAAAGTGCTGGAACGGAGCGACCCCGCAGCGGCGACCGAGGCGGCCCATTGGTTGGCGCGGATTCGGCTGGACCAAGGGAAGGTCGGCCTGGCCCGCAAGGTGGCTGAGCAACAGTTGAACGCGGGGGCGGCGGGCGAGTTCGCCTTGGCGTTGAAACTCGATCTCGCCGAGGCCCTGTCGCGCGATCCGGAAACGGTCGCCGAATCGTTGGAGCGTTTTGAACAGGCCTATCGTGACGCCCCGGACGACCCGCTCGCTCCCCGTGCCCTCTACAACGCCGCCTTCTCGGCACTGCAGACGAACGAGAACGATCGGGCGATTGAATGGGCCGATGAGTTTCTCAAGCGGTTTTCCGGTGACGAGTTGACACCCGATGTCAAATACATCGCCGCGGAGGGACGGTTGGGGATCGGTCGTCATGAGGAGGCAGCAACGATGTATGCCGAGCTGCTCCAAGAGACCGACGGTTCCGATCGTCTCCAGCGACCGAGTTGGATCCTCCGCGCCGCGATCGCCAACAACGCCGCCGAACGCTACGACGAGACCGTTGAGTTGCTGCGGCGAGAAATGGAATCGCAAAACCTGACGCAGCCCGAGGATCGGGCGCACGCCCATTTCTTGCTCGGCCAGGCCCACCGACGGGCGGGACATCACGCCGAGGCGGCCGAGGCGTTTCAAGCCAGTGCTGAGGCGGCGGAGGATTGGTCGGCAGCGCCGCAAGCGACACTTCTCGCTGGACGCTCCCTCCTCGCTGACGGTCAGCGGGATGCGGCGGTCGCACAGTGGGAGTCGGTGCAGCAACAGTCCCCCGAGACGGGCGCCGCCGACCGGGCCCGTTACGAGCTCGCCCAACTCGCTGGACGCGAAGGCGATTTCGCCTCCGCGATCGCAACCTACGACGAGATTCTGGCCTCGGGTAACGATCCCTCCCTTCGCCCTCACGCGCTGTACGGCAAAGGCTGGTCACAGATGCGCCAGGGCGACCATGCTGGGGCGATCGAATCGCTCGACCAGACGCTAGAGGAAGCCGCGGCGGATCATCCCATCCGCGACGACGCCTTGTTGAGCCGGGGAATCAGCCGCCGGAACGAAGGGGACGTGGCGGGGGCTCGCGAAGATTTGGAAGCGTTCTTGGAGGGACAGCCGCAGGGCGAGGCACTTGGAAACGCCCTCTATGAATTGGCGTTGGCCGAGCAACAGGCACGCTCGCCCGAGGCGGCCGCCTCGCATCTCCGCCGACTTCGGGAGCAGGTGCCGGATTATCCGGACATGGACCAAGTCCGCTATGAGCTCGCCTGGTCCCTGCGTGAAGCTGGAGACGAACAAGGGGCCGCCGATGAATTCGCAGCCCTGGTCGAGCACCATCCGGAAAACCCGTTGGTCGCCGAAGCTGCCTACTTTCTCGGCCAGAGACTCTATGCGGAACAGGCATGGGAGGAAGCCGCGGCTCGTTTCGAAACCGCGGCAGCGAGCGGCGAGGATCCCGAACTGACCGAAAAGTCCCTCTATCGGCTCGGTTGGGCGCGGTTCAAACTCGGCGAGTTCGAAACCTCCGAGGAGGTGTTTCGCCGCCAAGCGGAGCAGTTTCCGGATGGTGATCTGCACCTCGATGCCTGGATGATGATCGGGGAATCCGAATTCAAGCGGGAGCGATTCGCCGCAGCACTCGACGCCTACCGCGAGTGCCGTGACCTGCTTCGTGACGCCGGCGACTCCGCCGAGACCCTCCGCGATGATGCGGAACGCCGCGTCCGTGAGCTGATTCTGTTGCACGGCGGTCAATGTGCCTCTCAGCTCGATGAGTTTGAACAAGCGATCCAATGGTATGACGAACTGCGGAAACGATTTCCCGCCACCGCTTATCTGCCTCAAGTCTTCTACGAAACCGGTTACGCCTATCAACAGCTCGGCGACGATGAACGGGCCCTGCAGTTCTATGGCGAGGTTGCCAATAACTATCGGACGGAAATCGCCGCCCGGGCACGGTTCATGATGGGAGAGATCCGATTCGGGAACGAACGCTACGACGAAGCGATCCCCGAGTTCCAGCGCGTCATGTTCGGATTTGGAGCCGAGCAGGCGAGCGGGGAGATCAAGAACTGGCAAGCCAAGAGCGGCTTTGAGGCAGGGCGTTGCGCGGAGGCCCTGATGCAGAATGCCAAATCCGATGCGGCGAAACGAAGATCCCACGAATTGGTTCAGACGTTCTATCAGTACGTCGTCGATAAACATCCCCAGCATGAATTGGCTGGGGAAGCTCGCGAGCGAATCGAGGGATTGGATAAGCCGTGACCGAGTCAGAGTCTCTCCGGAAGTTCCCTTCCCCCATCATTCCCCCACCAATGAACCATTGAAAATGAGCATCAAGTCCGGTGCATCGTTGGTGCTCGTTGCCTGCGCCATGCTGGCCGTGACAACCGTTGCTCCCGGCGAAGCGCGTGCGCAGCGGCCCGAAAGCAGCGACAGGGAGTCCACCAGCGAGACGTCGATCGTCGGCGCCGACGAATTGCGCGCGTTGGCGGAGGATTCGCAAGGCGGCGCCGGCGACGTTGAGGAGCCCGAGCCCTCGGGTGTCGATATGCTTTCGTTGATCGCTCGCGGCGGCGGGTTCATGATCCCGATCGGGCTGATGAGCTTCTTCGTCGTCGCCTTGTCGATCGAGCGGTTGTTCAGCTTGAGAACCGGCAAGGTTTTCCCGCGAAAGCTGGAACGACGGCTCCGCGAAATGGCTCGCTCCCCCGATCGGTTCGGCCCGAGCGAGGCTTACCACGCTTGTCGCTCGCGGAAGTCACCCGCCGGACGGGTGATCGCCTCGATGCTGCTTCGGACTGGCCAACCGCTCGGCGATATCGAACGGACGGCGAGCGAGGCGGCGCAGCGCGAAGCTGACGCTTTGATCGGCCCGGTCCGCTGGCTCAATCTCGCCGCCGCTGCCACGCCCCTGATGGGACTGCTCGGCACGGTGTGGGGAATGATCATGGCGTTTCATGAGTCGACGACCCTGACGGCCGGTCGCAGCCGCAGCGAACAACTGTCCGAAGGGATCTACACCGCCCTGGTCACCACGCTCGCCGGCTTGGCTGTCGCCATCCCCGCGGCCATCCTCGCCCAATACTTGGAGAACCGAGTCTCCAAGCACTTTCGCCGGATCGAGCTGATGGCCTTCGACGTCGCCCCCGGTTTGGCCCGGTTCGCCGGAAAGGTGCGACTCGATCCCGACGGCTCGCTGAAACGGATCGGCGGCTCGCCGCGGTCGGGAACAGAGCAGAACCAGTCGGAGCAGCGACGCACTGGACAGAAGACGGAGTCGAAGGAGAAACGCGGCCCGGCAAAAGCGACCTGACCCATGGCGATCGAGATCAAACGTTCCACCGTCGCCGGCACCCTCAGCCTGACCCCGTTGATCGACGTGGTTTTTCTGCTGCTGATCTTCTTCCTCGTCACCAGCGAGTTCGAGGACGAGGAGCGGCGTTTGGACATCATCCTGCCCAACGCCACCAGCGCCGCGCCGATGGCGGGCAAACCGCGCGAAGTCGTCGTCGACATCGATGCCGAAGGGACAACCTACCTGCGCGGCGACCGCACCACCGTCGATGAGTTGGCTGCTGTGTTGGCGCGTGTCGTGGAACGCAATCCCGCGAACCAGTCGGTCGTGATCCGGGCCGACCGCGACACCCCTTTCCAGCCCGTTGTCAGTGTGATGGATGTCTGTAACCGAGCCGGCATCAGCGATTACACCGTGACCACAAGGGACGGACCGACGAACCAATAACGATGCCAGCGATACCTGAACGAAGCGAGCACGCGACCGACCATCGCGAGGAAACGATGTGGCCGCTGAACGTCTCCCTCGTCGTTCTCTCCGGCGTCGTGCTCTATCTCGTTTTTTCCAAACTTCGTTTCGACGACCCGCGGCTGATCTACAGTGGACGGTTCTACGTGGTCGCGGTTCCCGCCGCAGCGCTCACCCTTGCTGCGCTGCTCCGTGGCTTTGCCAGTCACTACGTTCAGAAATCGGCGCAGTTGGGCTTTCTGCTCAGCGTGACCGTGCATCTGTTGTTGTTGGTCATCGCGTTCCAGTGGGTGATCTTTCGCCACTACCATCCCGAGTTCGCGTCCGAAGTACGGCCGGATCGGGCACCCGTTCGTCACACCGTCCCGGAATATCTGTTCGAGAAACCTCGCGAGCCGGATCGTCGGCCCGATTGGTCCCGTCCCGCTGAGGCTGAAGCGCCCACGCGATCGCTTTCCCAACCGCCTCCGCAGCGCGAGCCGTCTCCCACGTCGCGTCCAGATCGGTCGGCACCCGACGTCGAACCTCCGGCCCCGACACCTCCCGAGCCTGAATCAACACCGATCGAGCGGGTGGCTGCGGCGTCGTCGTTGCCGAACCCCTCCGATGCTCAAGCAAGACTCCGCCCGCGTCAAACCCCGTCGATGCAGGCGACGCCGCCGGCAATCGACCGGCCGGAGGCCCCTGCGTTGTCCTCGTCAAGCCAACATCGCGCAGAACCACCGCCGGAACGGGAGACGCCCGTCGAACGCCGGACAACCGCGCCGGCGGCCGAACGACCACTCGCAACCGCTCCCGAGATGGTGAACACCGCCCCCGCTGAGCAACCGCTCACCCGCTCAGCGCCGCCGGAGCCTTCGATCCCGCAACCGGATGCGCTGCCGTCGATTCGGGAACCCGAGCGCAGACGCTCACCGACTCGACGTTCGGTCGCGCGGGCGCCGGAGCTGATCGGCACGCCCCCGGAACGCCCAACGGTGGCCGTTGCCCGCGAACAACCGGAGGCGGAACGGCTCCTCGACCCGCATGATCTGCCTGCTGCCCGCCGAACACGCTCTGCCGGGGCGACCGTCGGGAACGCGTCGATGGCGGACACGGCGCCAGCGGAACCGACGATCGAAGCGGGGGCGGAACGGCTCGAACGTGCGTCCACGACCGATCCTGGCGAGAGACAGCTTCCCGAGGTGGTCTCCTCCCCCGGTGATCAGCCAGCGACTTCCGGCTCGCGGTCGGCGGCGCGAACACGCTTTTCCCCGCTGGGAGTCCCCAGCCCGGCGGACGTGGTGGCCGCTGCGGTCCCAAGCCGCGAAACGTCTGACGAGGAAACATCGGACGAGGAAACATCGGACGAGGAAACATCGTTCGCGGAGCTGAGTGACCTGGTGCCCCTGGAGTCGGTTCGCCGGCACTCGCCCGGTGCGGGCGGATCGTCCGCAGCACCCGCAGATGTTGGTGACCCGACCGAGATGGCCCTTCCCGAAGAGACGAGCTTGCCGGATCGCCGAACGGCATCCGAATCGTCGGCGGAGCAGCCTCGGGTCGCCGCCTCCGATCGCAGCGGCACGCGGCGGGCAAAGCGGAGGCTCGATCGGCCACGGATATTGGCCGACTCCGAAGTTACCCCCGCAAAGCCATTTGAGCAGCGCGTTCAGCGGACCCAAAAGGGGGCATCGCCGACCTCGTCGGGGACCGTTGGGCCGGCCACGGAGGAGGCGATCGAACGCGGCTTGACTTACCTCGCCCAGCGCCAAAACGAGGACGGCAGTTGGTCACTGGAGGGTCATGGTGAGTCTGTCGTGTTGCGAAGCGACACCGCCGCCACCGGATTGTGTCTGCTGGCGTTCCAAGGCGCCGGCTATACCCATCGACAACATCAGTACGCCGCCACCGTCGCTCGCGGACTGCAGTTTCTGCTCGATCGCCAGCGGACCAATGGTGATCTGTTCGTCCCCGCCGATGCGGTCAGCAATCGAAACGTCGCCCTCTACAGCCACGGAATCGCAGCCTTGGCGATGTGTGAAGCGTACGGCATGACCCAAGACCCGGATTTAAAGGGACCGGCGCAAATGTCGATCGACTATATCGACGCCACCCAGCACCGCCAGCTCGGTGGTTGGCGGTACACACCCCAGGTCAGCGCCGACACCAGCGTCAGCGGCTGGATGATGATGGCGCTCAAGAGCGGCGAACTCGCCGGCTTGGAGGTCGATGCGGAAGTGTATGATGGAATCGACCGCTGGCTCGAACAGGCCAAGGCCGGGGAAGGGCGGGGCGATCGTTATCGCTACAATCCGTTCGCGCCCGATACAGAGGCGCAGCGCCACGGACGCGATCCGACGCCTACCATGACCGCCGTCGGGATGCTGATGCGGATGTATGCCGGTTGGACGCCGGATCATCCCGCGATCCGTTCCGCCGCCGACTATCTACTCCAGTATCCACCACGCAACGGCACCGCCGCGTCTCCACAACGCGATACGTATTACTGGTACTATGCGACCCAGGTCATGTTTCAGATGGGGGGCGATGATTGGGAAGCATGGAACCGCGAGCTGACCCCTGTCTTGCTCGAGACCCAAATTGACGAGGGGGAGGAATCTGGAAGCTGGGATCCCGCCCGTCCAGTCCCGGACCGCTGGAGCCCCCACGCCGGTCGTCTCTACGTGACCACGATGAATTTGTTGAACCTGGAAGTCACCTACCGACACCTGCCGATCTACGTCGAGGGCTGGGAGAGTAACTGATCGGGTGCCGCCTCAGCAGCGATCGGAAAACGAACGCATCGACCGGATGGTTGCGGGCGAACAATGAAGGGCATTCCAAGGCAGTATCATGACTGACTTCACCGCGTTCTGTCGGCGAATCGAACAACTGTTGCGCGACAACTTTCCCGACCGGGAGTTCACACTCGACGCGGATGCGGGCACGATCACGTCCGACTCGTTGCGGTTCGGCATGGCCAATCTGTTCGCGGAGTTTCGCGAGAGTTCCGCTTCGGAAGATGAGTTTGATCAGGCCGTTGTTGAGAACCTTCGCAAGGCGATCGAGATGACCGCCTCGACCGAAACGTTGATGCCAGAGCGCTGGGAAGACGCCAAGGACCGACTTCGACCGCAGTTGTCGTTCGCCGGCATCCATGAACTGGAAGACGCTGTGTTCTTTCCGTTTTCAGACGACGTTCGTTCCGCGATCGTCGTCGATGCGCCCAACGGCTACGCCTACGTCAAACGTCCCGACGCCGAACGCTGGGGAAAATCGACCATTGAACTCCTGGAGGTCGCGAGGAAAAACCTCTGGGACGCATCCGTGGGCATGCAGGTCAGTTTCGTTCCTGAACCGGTCAAGTTGTTGATTCTGCAAAGTAGTGACGGTTATGACGCGGCGAGGATTTTGCTTCCCGGGATGCGGAAAATGCTGCTGGAGAAAGTCGCCGAGAGTCGTGATGGCGAAGTTTTCGCTGGCATTCCGAATCGTGACTTCCTGATCGCTTGGCCGGTGGACGCGCCGGCCAAAATCGATGCGAGAATTCGAAACCAGATCGCGGCGGACGCGACCAAACAACACCACCCGCTGACGGGAACTCCCCTCCGCATCACGCTCGATAAAATCGAGCCGCTGGAATGATCATCGCCATGGATACCAGCATCATCGACCGCGTCGTCGGTCGTGTGGTTGACATCGTGATCGGGCTCGGAGGGCTCAGAAGCTCATCCGGTACTCAAGGCGGAAGGTATCTTCGTACCAGACGTCCCCGGTCAGGGCTCGGCCATAGCCGGCATACAGCGATTCGGCGCCGCACGCTGAAAAGCTGTTTCCGTTGAATGTAATTCGAGTTCCGATTTTGAGATTGCCGATCGTATCTCCGTCGGCCTCGGACAACTGGCCGGCGGCGTTGGATTTCTTGCCGTCCAAAACGGTCCAGCCAACAAACTCAGCGACCGGCGACACGCTGTAGCAGCAGGACTGGTGCGCCTGATAACTCAGACCGGCGCCATAGCGGAGAATGTTGCTGCCGAAGCCATCTGTGGCGCCGATGGGGATCCAATCACGGAATTCTCCTTCAAAGATCAGTCGATCCGAAAGCTTGTGAAACAGAAGCAGGCCCGGTTCCAGACTGACATGCTCGGTGCCCAGTCCTCGGCGGCCGTCGCCGGTCGGGATGTAGGTCCGAAATTGGTACGAAGCGACTGACGTATCCGTCATTAAAAACGCGTATTTCAACCCAGCTTCGATGTCCGAAAATCCAGCCGTGTTGTCGTTAAACTCGGGATCGACCGCGCGGATCGGGAGTTCGGCAAACACCGAAGCGCGATCGGCCACCGCATATTCGAGGTGAGTTCGGTACTCCTGATAGTCGACCTCATCCTCCGGGATGGGCGGTCCCGGTGCGCCGGGAGTCCATGTCGGCCAAAAGAACTCAGCGCGATCCGGAGACTCCAAGTCATAAGCAGCATCGAATCGCAGTCGCAACTGCGTCATTGGAATCGCCGAATCAATGTAGCCGACATTGCTGTCCGCAATGATGATCTGGCCGTCCGCGGGCGATGCTAGCAGCCCTGCTGTGAAGCAAGCAGTCGCCGCCAGTCGGCTAATGATGCGCCGGATGGATGTACCATAGCCTTCCATGGTGATGCCCTTTGGATCCCTCTCGGCAGATTCCTGGGTGCTACGCCGCGCAATCGCGCGGGCCGACCGTCTGCCTTGGCCGGCGACCTTTCGTATCGGCAGGGCGGGGGTGGGAAATTCAGGCGAACTGAATCAACTGGGCCGATTTGCCGCAATCGCACGATGTTCGGCGATGCGCTGCAGAGGAGTGTTCTAGGAAATGTATCGGCCAGTTGTTTCCCGCGAGATTGCTCAGCGATCCTGGTTCTGTTCGCTTTCCAACGTTTCCCGCAGAGCTTGGTATCGCTCCTCGGAAAGCCCCAGCTCGCGCGCCCGGTCGAGGTGGCGTCTTGCTTCCTCGGGGCTTCCCTGTTGGGTCAGAATTTTAGCCAAATGGGCACTGTGCTCGCTCAGGCGACTGCCATAGCTGGGATTCTCCGGGGCCAATTCTCTGGCCTTCTTTTGGTAACGGATGGCCTCCTCGGCCAAACTCTGAGCTTTCTCCAGTTGTTGCTCATTGAAAGCCAGCCAGCTCAGGCCGCCAAGGGTGTTGCCCAGCAAGCTGTGATAGGTCGAGCTTTCGGGAGAGGTGGCGGTGAGTTCCGTGAGGATCTCGCGGGACTCGTTCCAGTTTTCACCAGCTTCGTCGAAACGCTCGAGGTTTGCCATCGCCGCCGCCACGGAATTGCAGCAGTTGGCCAGTTCCTTTGCGAATCGCGGGACGAGTGGTGAATTCAACCGCTCAAGATCCTGATGTGCAGCGAGAAAAAACTCGAGCGCCTCGTTCAAACGCTGTTGACGCTCCTGAGGATCCTTGAGCGTCGCGGCTTGTCCCAACGTCAAGTTGCCAAGATCCAGCCGGCTGATCCCGAGCTTGTAGAGGAATTCTCGTTCTTCGGGATATTGTTGCACGAGCTTCTCCAGCCGGGCGATCGCACTGTGATACGCCTGCTCGGCTTCGGAAACTCGGCCGGGAATTCTGCGCAAGAGTACGCCGAGATTGATCAACGCTCGTGCCAAATCTCCCTTGTAGTCCGACTCCGACGGGAATTGGTGTTCCAAGTCGCGAAGAAGGTCGATTGCATGTTCGAGCGTCTCCTCGGCGTCATCGGTCCGGCCGGTATTCGTCAGGAGAATGCCGAGGTTGTTATACGTCCGCGACAGTTCCCGGCGGTACTCGCGGTTATCGGCGAATTGTTCGACAAGCTCCTCTTGCAGCGGGAGTGCCCTCCGGTAGCTCCGTTCCGCTTCCCCGGGCTCGTCTTCGCGCAACAGCTCCCCAAGAAACGTGTGGCTGATCGCCAGATGATACCTGGGCTCCGGTTTGTCCGGAAACTCGCGGCTAAGCTGTTCCAATCGGCCGATTGCTTCGCGGTAGTGTTCAGCGGCCTTCTGCGGTTCCTGCTGCAGAAGCCGGTAGATCTCGGCGACCCGGTGGTGAGCCAATGCTACCTCCTGGCGGAGGTTCGGATCGGTCGGCTTGCTGTCTAGAAAGTCTTCGTAATAGCCTAGCGCCTTCTCCAAAAGTGCTTTGCGGACCGGCTCCATATGAGGAATGTTCACGAGCGATTCGTGGCCCACCTCGGTCAACATGTCGTCCACAGCGGCGAGGGAGTTGCGGAAGTTGGCTTCTGCCTCACGCCGAGCGGTGCTCTCGCGATCGGCCAGTTCACCCATGTGGACGGCCGAGACGGTCGAGCCGACCGCGACGACGACCAACAGTGCGGCCACGGCGCTGGTCAGCCCTGCCACCATCGGTCGGCGGCGGCACCACCGCCACAGACGTCCTGCAGGGCTGATCGGACGAGCCCGGATCGGCTCGCCGCAGAGCCAACGGCGCAGATCCGCACCGAATTCGGCGGCAGATGAATAGCGGCGGTCTGGAGCCTTCTCCAGGCATTTCAAGACGATCGTCTCCAGGT
>CAYWXT010000048.1:0-27995 GCA_964462125.1 uncultured Pirellulaceae bacterium
AGGCAGAGCTTCAGGGAGCTGCCCATGCTCCGCACCTCCGCCGGTTGCTGCCGCTGTGCGAGCGATTCCAGGAACGCATCGACCGCGTCGCCGCGGTGAGAGCGGCTGGCCACCACCGTCGCCGGCCCGCCGTGGTACGCCCGGACATGGATCGCTTCGCGGTTGTCCTGCCGATCGAATCGAAAGGCACCATGGTTCAGCCCTCCGGCGTAACCGGTTTTCAAGACCGGGGCCAACACCACGCCCCAGGCCGGTGCACGATCGACGATCAGCGCGACATTGACGGTGAACTCACCGTTGCGCTTGATGAATTCCTTCGTGCCGTCGAGAGGATCGACCAACCAAAAGGTCGACCAACCGCTCCGCGCCTGCATCGCCTCCTCCCCCGACTCCTCCGAGAGCACGGGGATGTCGGGGTACAAGGAACTCAGCCCCGAGACGATCGAGTCATGCGCCCGCCGATCCGCCCGGGTCAGCGGCGAACCGTCCCCCTTGGCCTCCACGTCGAAGTCGTCCGACTCGTAGACCGCCAGGATCTCATCTCCGGCTTTCCAGGCAACCCCGATCAGCGATTGGATCAGGCTCGGTTCAAGGTTCATGACAAGGGGGCCGGGGGATTGGGGAGCGTGTGTTGGGGGATCGGGCAACGGTGCGGGGGGCGCAACGTCGTGCCTGGATGGGGGAATGTATCCGGCACCGGCGCCCCGACCAGCGGCGCGAACCACTCCATCGCCACATCGTCCATCCAATATTGTCGACCCCGCGCAATGAAACCGACATGGCCCCCTCGCGGCATGATCAACAACTTGGTGCTCGGCGGCAGCTCGCCCGCCCGATCGGTGAAACAACCGACCGGGACGATCGGGTCATCCGCCGCGGCCAGAATCAGCGTTGGCGTCGGATTCGCGCCGAGCACCGCCGCCGCGGCGGACTGCTGATAATAATCCGCCGCGTCCCGGAATCCACTCAGCGGCGCCGTGATCCGCTCGTCCAGCTCCATCAGCGTCCGCGGCCGCGCCGCCCCGATCACGGCCGGGAAATCCTCACGCTGCCGGACCCGGATGGGCACCCGCGCCAAGAGCACCCGAACGAAATAGCGGTTGTACGGTCGCAGCATCAGCCGATGCAGGTTCAGCGAGCACCGCATCAGATCGATCGGCGGCGCGACCGCCATGGTCCGCTGCAAACGATCAAACCAGGGCGGCTCGGGGTCCTCTCCCGTTCCCACTCGCCCGAGTCCGCGGAGCAGTTGGTTGCCTCCCAATGAAATGGCGGCAACCCCCAGCGGTCCCGATCCGGTTTCCCGGGCGATCCAGCCCAACGCCGTCATCAGGTCGTCGCTGCGGCCGGCATGGTTCAATTCCTTTGACCAGGCAGCCCCCGCGCCGCAGCCCCGCAGGTCCAGGCGAAACACCCGCGTGCCGGCACGATAAAAACGATCCGCCAGCCGAACCATGTAGCTCGCCGCGTGACAGCCGCAAAGCCCATGAACGAGCAGCACCGAGGCCCGGCCGGGCCGCCAGTGGTCCGGCCGATCTTCGTGCAGCACCAGCGTATCGCCGTCGGGCAACTCGATTGCATGCCGCACCGTGGGCAGATCTGCCCGGGCAGTCATCCGCACCGAGACCAGCGTCTGCAGATGGCCGCTGCGGAGCATCCGATGGGGGACAAACGCAGGCGGCTCAAAATCGATCATCGTTCGGTGTACGATTCTCATATGCAGTCGATTCGATCCTTCGTTGCCATCCCCCTCCCCACCGGTGTCCGGTCCGCCGCCGCGCGGCTGATCCATCGGATCCGCGACCCGGGAGATGGGATCAAATGGGTGCCTACCGATAACCTGCATTTAACACTCAAATTTTTGGGTGATGTCGAAAACGTCCAGATCCCCGAGGTGTGCGACCGTATCCGCGAGGCGTGCGGGGGCGTTCCCCCGTTCGAACTTCGTTTCGCCGGAACCGGTGCGTTCCCCAGTCTCGAGCGGCCCCGGACACTGTGGGTCGCGATCGACGACCCCTCGGAAAACCTCCGCCGACTCGTCGGCGAGCTTGAGTCGGGACTCGCCGAGCTCGGATTCAAACCGGAGCCACGAGACTACCGGCCCCATCTGACGCTGGGAAGGACGCGTTCAAGAACGCGCCGCACCGCCCCTGAGGTCATTCAGCGGCTCCAGGCCGAACAGGATGTCCGCCTCGGCGAGATGCAGGCCGACACCGTCCAGCTGATGGGCAGCTTCCTGGAGAAACGTGGCCCCAGTTACCAGGTGATGGACACGATCGAACTGGGTTGATACTGGTGAACTGGGTTGATGCCGGTGATTGGCGCGGCTACTCGGCAATCTCAAATGGAAGGCTCGCCTGACCGTACTTGTTGCCGCCCACGTCCTCCATCGTCAACTCCAAGCGATAGCTGCCGTCGTCGAGTTTTTTCGGCAGGTACATCTGATAGGCGATGAAGTAGTCGCGGAGGTAATTGCGTGAGACCTGCTTGTCGGCTGGCAAGAGTTGGCTGAAGACCTTTTCGTTGTCCTCATTGTAGATGTTGTAGCTTCCCTGCAGGTGCGTCTCGAAACCCGCTTCCGTCCGCTGCGAGGTGAAGTTGTCGATCTCGCAATAGAGGAGAATCTGTTGCCCTGGTTCGAATCGGTTGCGGGAGAACTCCTTGATTTGACCGTACGACTCGATCTCGTTGCAGAACGTGAGGGAGCGTATGTCGAGGGAGTCGGTGGAGGCGGCCAGAAACTTGGTGGCTTCACGGAGCTGGGGTAGGGCGGCGCTGAAGCGGCGACCGGGAACAGGGTGTCCGCTGGGATCGACAATGGTCCACAACGCGAGCAATTGGTGCCGCAAGTACTCCTGTTCCTCATCGCCGAGGCCGTCGATTTCGGAGACCGCTTCGTCGGGGTTCCCGGCCAGGACCATCAGATGCCGCAGCATGATCTCGCGGCGACTCTGTGCGGCCTCTCCCTCGTCCTCAGCCGGCTCGCTCAGCCGCGTCACCAGAGCGGCGAACAGCGTCTCTTCCGAAAGCGAGGCCGGGTCGGGTGGGCTCCCCTCAGGGTTCACGTCCGGCGCCGGCGGCTCGTCCAGCTTTTGGGTCGCCGAGGCCGTTTGAACCGGTGACGACGCCGCGTTCTCTGGCGAAGGTGGGCTTTTCGAAGGGGGGGAGCTCTCGGCGACAGAGACCGGTTGGGTGTCGATGGCTTGGACGACGGTGGACTCCTCGCCGGGCTCAGCGCCGGGCTCAGCGCCGGGCTCAGCGCCGGACGCCCCGGCTGCGACCTCCGGTGCGGAGTCCTCCGCTGTGCTGGAGGCGTGCAAGACGCCGCTCTCGGGGGATTGCGACAAGGCGTCGGTCAGCGACTGTTCGATGTTGCCCGGTTGCGACGTTTTCTCCGCCGTCCGCGTGGCGATCGCGATCAGTTGGCGAAGGGCTAATTCCTGGACCTCGGGAGGGCTGGAACTAAACGCGTCGATCAGTTCCGCCTGTTCCACCGCTGGCAAGACAGCGGAGGCCAATTCGGGATTCGCGGGGTTTCCGGTCTGTCGCCGGGAAACGGCGGTTTCGTGAGGGGGTCGGGTGGGCGGATCGGAGGCGCCGAGTGCGGCGAGGTTGGCTTCGATCTTGGTCTCGGTCGTCCCCCGTGGTTCCACTCCGGCAGCCATCTGGCCATCGGTGGTCTGATCGTTGGGGGTTTGGCGATTGGCGTTCGTTGCGTCGGCGATCCCGTCGTGACGCTGGCGGTGCTTGCTGGTCGCCAGCCGTTGCGGCGGGCCGTCGACGTCGGCAACGTCCTCCGCCGGCCGGTTGGTCACCTGGACGGGACGCTGCAGCGGTCTCGTTGAGTGGCAGCCGGCGACCCAGAGTGTCGCAACGACCAAGGCGGGGTGGATCCGGTGATGGCGACAGGCATGCATCCGTGCCTCGCTCCCTTGCGGTCAATCGTCGGGGGATAGTTCGCCCCGGTTCTGCCGGGGACGGACTCGCTGGGGTATCAAAAAACGGTCGGTCGCGACAACGGCAACCGACCGTGCAATTCCCCGCAAAACGCCGGGCGGCTTGCGCCCCACCGTTAGGATCGTGCGGGAAAAAAGGCTCCGCGTTTTCTGGCAGAGCCTAGAGTTCCGCTGCCAGTTCCTCGTCCGAGTCGTCCGCCGGCGCCTCGCTCTCGTCCTCCACCGGTTCCGTCTGCAACTGGGTGAGTTGGTTCTCGGACAGCTTCACATAGCCCAGATCGCGGATGACTTCGAGGACCTCACTGCAGGTGGGGAACATGCGTCCGGAGCGGCATTTGTAATCATCCATGGCCCGCATGAACTCGATCTCGTCGTTGCTGTAGTCTCGTTCGCAGGTGGTCGGATCGATGTGACGCCGGCGCTGTTTCTTGCGGCGGCCGGCCGTCGGTGCATCTGTCGTGGCAGCCTTGCCTTCCTCTGGACGCCGGTCTCCGCGGCGGCGGTCGATGGTGATGAGGTCGCTTTCGTTGGGCAAAGCTTGTTCGGCAGAATTCGAAACGGTCACGCGATGGTTCCTCGTGCGTTGGAGATTCGTGCGTCCGAGAATGGTGGGACGTAAAAGATCTAACACACGGGTTGGGGTCTGGCTGTCAAAAAGGGGGACTCTTCCGGTCGGGAAAGGCTTGCGGAAAGGGCAACGTTGCCGGTGCTAACGGCTGTGCCGATGAGCGATAGGCGCCCGTTGATCGGTTGGGGCGGCTATTCTCTGCCTACCGCACGGTCGATCGCATACCGGAGTTGGCCGATGAAGTCGGCGGCGGACTCCACCGCTGCGTCGCGGTTTTCCGCCGCGGCGACGCGGCGGACGATCGCCGAACCGACGATCAAGCCATCGGCGACCGGGGCGAGCTGGCTCGCCACGTCGGGGCCGCTGATCCCAAAGCCGATGCAGATCGGCAGTTCGGTCTGCCCTCGCAGCCAGCGGACGTTGGCGACCAGGTCCTCGGGGAGGGCGGTTCGTTCGCCGGTGATGCCGGTCACCGAGACGTAGTAGAGAAAGCCGGAGGAGGACTTGGCGATTTCGATCTGGCGTTCGCGGGGGGTCGTCGGCGTGACCAGTTGGATCAAGCTGAAATCGGCTTCACGGCAGATCTGGGCGAATTCGCCGGCTTCGTCGACAAGCAGGTCGGGAACGATGGCTCCCGCATAGCCGGCCGCTTTGGCTTTCGCCACGTAGTGCTTGATGCCGACGCGGAAGATGATCGAGTAACTGACCATCGTCACCCGTGGTGTGGAGATCTCTCCGCGAAGTTGCTCACCGAGTTCGAAGACTTGATTGAGGCGGAAGCCACGCTCCAGGGCACGCTGGTAGGAGGCTTGGATCACCGGGCCGTCGGCGATCGGGTCGCTGTAGGGAACCCCGATTTCAGTTAGGTCCGCCCCTGCCGGTGCGGCGGCCCGCAGCAGCGCCGCGGTCGTTTCAAGATCGGGGTCGCCCGCGGTGAAGAACGGAATCAGCGCCTTGCGGCCTGACTGGCGAAGCGACGCGAACAGTTCATCAACGGCAGACATGGGCGTGGGGCAGGGCAGGGGGGCAAATGCGTTGTGCAGGTTAGGATTCGAGGTCGCGGCGCTCGCAGCGAGTTCGGGAGGGAGAAGAAGTCTCGGCGACTTCGGCCACCAGCGACTGAGATGCAATTTCTGTCGCTGGCGACTTCTATGGCCGGTGACGGAGCTGGAAAGCTTGGAACGGGGGTTAACCGCGACCGAGGTACTTGTTCATGTTCTTCTTGTACTGTTCGACGCCAGGTTGGCCGTAGGGATTGATTCCCAGCAGGCGGCCTTCGATCACGGTGGCGATCATCAGCATTTGGAACAACTGGCCGAGGGTGTGTGTGTCGATGCGGGGTAGGACGATGTCGGTGGTCGGCCGGCCGTCGGCGTGCAGGGCGTCGTTGGTGCCGCGAATCGCGGCGGTCATGATTTCCGGGAGTGTCTTCTCGGCGATATCGTTGAGCCCGTCTTGGTCGCGGGCGCTGTGGCCGACGGCCAGCGGGTCGGTGCGGGAGGACTCCACGATCAGGTTGTTAAACACCTTGTCGGCTGCGCCCTGCTGGTGCTGTTGGTGGCGGCTGTGCAGGTCTCGGGTGTTGACGGTGGTCAGCGGCGTGGCTCCCTCGCCCTCCTTGCCATTGGATTCCGCCAGCAGTTGGTCGTACCACATTCCGACCGATTCGAGCGCCTTGCTCCAAACGCTTAGAACTCGGGTGGTCTTGCCGCGAGTTTTGGCCAGCAGGTGGTTGACCGCGACATACTGCAGCACCACGTTGTCTTCATATCGGGCCGTCTTGAAATGTTCGTTCATCGCCACGGCTCCTTCGAGCAACTTCATGCAGTCGAGGCCGAGGAAGGCGGCGGGGAGCAGTCCGACCGCGGAGAGAACACTGAAGCGGCCGCCGACGCCGTCGGGGACCGTAAAGAGTTCTGGACAGCCGATCTCGGTCGCCAAGTCGTACAGCTTGCCCTGGACGTCGGTGACGGGGATCACCAGTTTCGGCAGCTGTTCCGCGGCGTCGGCGCCGAGGGAGTGTTCCAGTTTGGCGAGGAATTGGCGGAAGGCGACGGCGGTCTCCATCGTGCCGCCGCTTTTGCTGATCACCACGATCGCCCAGCGTTTCTCCGCCGCCGAATCGCCGTATCCCCCCGCTGCCAGGCGTTCCAGCAGTGATCTGCTGGCATCGTTGTCGACGTTGTTCCCCTCAAAGTACATCCGCGGCTTGCTCCCCCGAGCTCCCCGCGTCCGCTCGTTGTGATAGGGGTCGCAGCAGGCATCCATCATCGCCCGGGCCCCCATGTACGAACCGCCGATACCGAGCACGACCACCGCGTCCAGGCTGTCATGCATCCCGTTGGCGAGGGTGAAAATCCGGCCCAATTCGGAAGCCTCGCGGCCCCTTTCATAGGCGGCCAACTGCTCTTCGGGCAACCAAAAAAAGCGGGCGTCCAGCGGTTGCTTGTGTTCCGGGATCTCACCGCTGACGTACTGCTTCGGGTCGGTCTCGACCATTTCGGTTCGCAGCTGCGCAAGCTGCGCGGAGAGCCCCGCGATCTGGTCATGCGTGATGCCGAACTCGGGATCGATGGCGCCGGAGGGGTCAAAACGAAGCAAGCTCATCGGTCAGCTCTGGGGCAAGGCAGAAGTGGGGACGGTCAACGGGGAACCAGGGGTGCGATATACGTGACGGTCACGCTCGTCTCATGGATCGAGTCGAACATGCTAGCATCAAGTTCCGTTTTGGTTGACCAGGGCGGCTTGTTCTGCGACTGCATAGCGTTCTGCGACTGCATAGCGTAACGGATGCTGGGGTCGGCTCGAAGCGGACGGCCTCGCGCCATTCCGGGTATTCGCAGGATTCCGGGTGTTCGCAGGTTGGACTACGATGAACCGAGACTGGGATGGGCGTCATTCCGGTTCCGCTGCGTTCCTTGCCGACTCTGCCGAGAGACAGACCCTTGACCGACGTCCGCCGAAAACCTGTCGTCCTGATCATTCGCGATGGCTGGGGAAAAAACCCGCACCCGGAATGGGACGACGCCAACGCGATCCATCTGGCCAAGACCCCTGTGGACGACAGCCTGAGACGGCACTTCCCGCATGTCCTGGTTCGGACCTCGGGCGAAGACGTGGGCCTTCCCGACGGGGTGATGGGCAACAGCGAAGTGGGGCACCAGAACATCGGGGCCGGTCGGATCGTCGACCAAGAAGTGATGCGGATCACCCGCGCCGTTCGCGACGGATCGTTCTTTGAAAACCCGGTGCTGCTGGAGGCGATCGATCACGTTCGCCGGAGCGGTGGGACGTTGCATCTGTTGGGGTTGATGTCCGACGGCCGTGTTCATAGCGATCTGCAGCACGCCTATGCCGTGGTCGACTTGGTCAAGCGATCCGGGCTCGACGGCGACCGCTTCGCCGTCCACGCGATCACCGACGGCCGCGATACCTCGCCCACCGCTGGGATCGAGTTCGTCGGCCAGCTTGAAGCGAAGATGCGCGAGGCAGGCGTGGGGCGGATCGCCAGCATCGTCGGGCGGTTCTATGCGATGGACCGTGACCTGCGCTGGGAACGTGTCGAGGCCGCTTACCGGATGATGACACAAGGGACCGAACCGACCGCGTCTTCCGCCGCCGAGGCGATTCAGCGTTATTACGACAACCCGACCGAGCCGAGCCGCACCGGGGACGAGTTCATCATTCCGACGGCGATCGAGGGGGCCCACGGTCGGGTCCGCGACGGCGACGCGGTGATCTTTCTGAACTATCGCGGCGACCGGACTCGCGAGATCACCAAAGCGTTCGTGCTTCCCGATGACCAGTGGAAGCAGATCGACGGGGGTGGGTTCGACCGTGGCGAGCGGATCGAGAATCTCTACTTCGCCACCATGACCGGCTACGAAACGGGACTGCCGGTTCATGTGGTGTTCGAAAAGCGGGAGAAAATGCCGGAGATTCTCGGCCAGTACATCAGCTCACTCGGGCTGTCGCAGTTCCGTTGTGCCGAGACGGAAAAATACCCGCACGTCACCTTCTTCTTCAACGACTACCGGGACGAGCCCTTCGACAGAGAGCACGAGGCACTGGTTCCGTCCCCCCGGAACGTCTCGACCTATGATCAAAAGCCGGAGATGTCGGCCTATGAGGTGACCGAGAAGGTGCTGGAGGAAATCGAATCGGGCCGCTCCGAATTGATCATTGTCAACTACGCCAATGGCGACATGGTCGGGCACACCGGCGTGTTGGAGGCAGCGATTCAAGCGGTCCAGGCGGTTGACGCGTGTGTGGGGAGGGTGGTCGAGGCGGCCTTGGCCAAAGGAGGTTCCCTGGTCGTTACCGCCGACCATGGCAACTGCGAACAGATGGTGGATCCGGAGACCGGCGGTCCCCACACGGCCCACACCACCTACGATGTCCCCCTGATCGTCGTTGAGCCAGGCCTGGAAGGTTCGACGTTGCGGGAAGGGGGGCGGTTGGCCGACATCGCCCCCACCCTGTTGGAACTGATGGGCCTGCCGATCCCCGCAGAAATGACCGGCAAGTCGCTGGTTCAAGTGGCTGCCGAGACATCGAGCCGCTGAATGTTTCGGTGAGTTCTACTGCCATGCACGGCCTGTACAGCATCTTGGTGCGACGCATCACGGCACACGGTACGACGCCGGAATCGGAAGAATCTTTCGATTACCGCTTGGCGGGAGCCGATATTCCACGTATAGTCCACCCATCATGTTGTAGGCTGATTGGCCTGCGGCGTAGGCGATCGGATCCAAACGAGAAACGCGGGTGAGAAATTCCCAGCGTTGTCCGATCCGACAGGTTTGTATGGCTGAGCTGGAGGTTTGGCCCCGACCTGTTGATTTCGTGTCGGCGAAATGCCACACAAACTGCTGCTGACGAATGGTCGTATCGACCCGCTTTGGAAAGCCGCTGGCGTCCCGATGGGCGCAACGTTCTCTGAGGCTTTCTTGTTTGTCCAGAGTTCACGCTCAAGCGGCGTAACCCCCGGTCGTTGTCTTTCCGATGTGCCAGCAGGCGTTCGGGACCGCTGCCGGAACCCCTCCATTTCCGCGGCCCGGTTTGAGCGAAGGGATGGACCGTTCGCCCTCAAACGCCGACCGCCATTGCTCCACTCAAAGGACATCGATTGAAGACTTTCGAAGAACTAGATTTGCTTGAACCCCTCCATGTCGCGTTGGAGGACGAGAACTACGAAACCCCCACCCCCATTCAAGCCCAAACGATACCGGCGGCGCTCGATGGTCGCGACGTTTTGGGTTGTGCCCAGACGGGAACCGGCAAGACCGCCGCGTTCGCCCTGCCGATCCTTGACCTATTGGGCGAGCAGAACCGCAAGGCGACCCCGAACCGGCCACTCGCCCTGGTGCTGGCGCCGACCCGCGAACTAGCCCTCCAGATCGGCGAAAGCTTCGCCACCTATGGCAAGCACCTGCGGCTCCGTCAGGCGGTCGTCTATGGCGGTGTGAACCAGGGGCAACAGGTCCGGGCGCTCAACCGGGGGGCGCACATTCTGATCGCCACCCCCGGACGCCTGCTCGACCTGATGGAACAGGGCTACATCGAACTCGATCGGCTCGAAGTGTTCGTGCTTGACGAGGCCGATCGGATGCTCGACATGGGCTTCCTTCCCGATCTGAAACGGATCATTCGGGAACTCCCGGCCCAGCGCCAATCGCTCTTCTTTTCGGCGACCTTGCCGCCGAAGATCACCGAGCTGGCCGGTCGGCTGTTGCACGATCCGGTGACGGTCAATGTGACCCCCAAGAAGAGCAGCCTGAAGCAGATTGAGCAGCAGGTCGTGCTGGTCGGCCGGGAGGGAAAGCTTGACGTCTTGCAACAAGTCCTGCGGGGCGACAACGTGGAACGGGTGATCGTCTTCACGCGGACCAAGCGTGGGGCGAACCAGGTTTCGGAAAAGCTTGAGAAACGCGGCTTCCGATCAACCGCGATTCACGGGAATAAATCCCAAGCCGCCCGCACCCGAGCCCTCGATGCCTTTCGCGGCAACCGGATCCGCGTGTTGGTCGCCACCGATGTCGCCGCTCGCGGGATCGACGTCGATAACATCTCGCACGTAATCAACTACGACATTCCTGACGAGCCGGAAAGCTACGTCCATCGGATCGGCCGCACCGGTCGGGCCGGTGCCGACGGGATCGCGCTGTCGTTCTGTTCCATCAAGGAGCGGGGGGACATGCGAGCGATCGAACAGTTGATTGGGCACAAAGTGCCGCTTGCCCCCGAGGCGTTGCAGCCTGAGCAGCCCGAACGCGAGTCACGGGAGCCGGAGTCTCGGGGCCGCCAACGATTCTCGGCATCGCGGGGCCGCAAGCCCGCCCGGCCGGCCCGAGCCGGTGCCACCTCGTCGCGCCCGCCGCGGGGCGAGTCCAACCGGTCCAACCGGCGTCAGCGGCGGAAACCGCTGGCCTCCACCCGCTCGTCAAGCTGACCCGTTTTCCGTTAAACTGACTTTCACCCCCTCTCTCTCGATCGATCTCGACTCTCAAGGATTTAAGCAAATGGCAGAAGGTACTATCAAGCGACTGACCGACAAAGGCTTCGGTTTCATCGCGCCGGAATCCGGCAAAGACATGTTTTTTCACAGTTCGTCGCTTGAAGGCATCAGTTTCGAGGAACTGCGCGAAGGCCAGCGGGTCAGTTACGACGTCGGCCAAGGCCCCAAGGGCCCGCGAGCGGAGAACGTTCGCGTCAACGGCGACTGAGCACCCGGTCAAGCTCAAAAAGGGGTCAGGACTCTTTTTCGACCAAGAAAAGAGTTTTGACCCTTTTTTTGTCGGACCTCTTATTTGTCGGTGTTTCCAAATCGAATCGGGATGCACCGCGCGGTGTTATGCCGAAACCGCGACCGGTTCCTCTTCGTGGATCGGTGCTTCGATCTGTGCTTCCTCCGGAACTCCGGCGAGCCAAGATTTGAAGTCCATGAACATTCGGAACAGCGTGGGGACGAAAACCAAGGTGAAGATGGTCGAGACCATAAGTCCGCCCAGCAGCACGCTTCCCAATCCGCGATAGAGTTCGCTTCCCGAGCCGGGAAACAGCACCAGCGGGCAGAGCCCCAGCACGGTCGTGGCCGTGGTCATGAAGATGGGTCGGACCCGTGTGCGGACGCTTTCCATAATCGCGTTATCGGAGGAATAACCTTCGTCCCGCATCAGGTTCAGGGACTGATGCACGATCAGGATCGCGTTGTTGACGACCGTCCCGATCAGGATCACGAAGCCGAGCATCGTGAGCACGTCGAGTGGTTGCGGCGGTTGGCCTTGCCAGGCAAGGTAGACCGCCAGGGCTCGCAGCCCCAGGATCCCGCCGACCGCCCCCAAAGGAACGCTCATGATGATCACCAGCGGATAGGCCCAGCTTTCAAACAGCGCCGCCATCAATAGGTAGGTGATCAACAGCGCCAGCAGGACGTTCCAACGCAGCGACAACCAGGTGTCGCGAAGCTTGTCCGCGGTCCCGCTGAGGTTGATCCGATAGCCGCCGTCGAGTTGGCCCGAGGCGCGGAGCGGCCCGACGATCTGGCTCTCGATTCGTTCCAGCGCGTCTTCGAGTGCGATCTCGGGAGGTGGCGAAACCTCGATCGTGACCGCCCTCTGCCGCTCCCGGTGATTGACCTGTTCGGGCCCGCTGGACAACTTGACCTCGGCCAAGGATCCCAAGGGAACCAATTGCCCGAGTGGGGTTGCGATCGGCAGTTCCGGCAGATCCTGCGAGTGGCCAAAGGCGTCCGCGTTGCCGATGATCGTGAGGTCAATCTTGTCCGCACCCATGAAGTAATCAGCCGCATAGGCCCCGTCGACCAGGGCGCTGACGGCGTAGCCGAGTCCGGCCGCATTGACGCCCATCTGTTCGTTCTGGATCAGCCGCGGCAGGACATGCACCTCGGGATTGCTGAGGTCGAGGCTGGGAACCGGTCGAGCTTGCGCGTCGGGAATCACTGGCTCGTCACCGCCCCCCATGACTTGGCCCATCACCTGGCGGCCGAGTCCCACCAGCGTCTCGAGTTCCGGGCCGGTGACCTCAATGTCGATCGTTCGTCCCGCGGTTAGTCCCTGCTCGAAGAGGCTCGACTGCTTCGCGATCACGATCGTCCCCGGCAGTTTGTCTCGTACCGAGGAGACCAGCGGGACCAGTTCCGCGGCTCGGGTCGGATCTTTCGCGCGCACACCCAGGAAGACTTGCCGCCCGCGGGCGACATAGAAGAAGTCATAGATTTCCGGGTATTCCAGCTCGGCCGTCGCCGGATCGTCGGGGTCGATGTCCCAATAGGGTTGCAGATGATCTTCGACGGTCTCACCGAGCTTGGTCAGCTCATCCAGATTGTATCCTGGGGGGGGCAGGATGATGCCAAAGACGAGATTGCGGTTGCCGGTCGGCAGGTACTCAACCTTCGGCCAGAACGCGTAGCTGAGGCCAGCGGTGGCTACCAGCATGAAGGCAACCAGGGCGAACCGGCGGGTCCAGGTTTGTTGGACGCTACGATTGATCGTCACGATGGCGTTGACAAACGCTGAAGCGCCGCGGGTGATCGGGGCGATGATGCCGGGGGCCCAGCGGCCGAGGCGGCGTGTGGCGTCTCCGAGCCGGCTGCCGGGGCGACGCTGTGACCGGCTGCCGGATTCGGGAATGTTCCGGTGCCGATCCGATTCCTGCATGTCGCGGCGGAGCAGGCGTGCGGTGGCGGTCGGGATCACCGTGATGCTGACCAGCAGCGACAGCCCCACCGCGGCGCTGATCGCCAGGGCGATGTCGCGGAACAATTGACCCGCCTGTTCCTCCACAAACAGCACTGGCAGGAAGACCGCCAGCGTCGTGAGGGTCGACGCGAGCACGGCTCCCCATACCTCCCGCGTTCCCCGAACCGCGGCGCGGAAGGGAGGTTCACCGTTTTGGTAATGCCGATAAATGTTCTCCAAAACCACGACCGCGTTGTCGACGAGCATCCCGACGGCGAACGCCATCCCGGCCAAACTGACCACGTTCAGCGATCGGCCCCACAAATTGAGCAGCAGGAACGTTCCGATGGCGCTAATCGGGATCGCCAGACCGACGACCAACGATCCGCGGGCGAACCAGAAGCCGGTACCGATGATCAAGGCCAACGTGACCACGAACACCCAGGGGCTTGCCAGGGCTGCCAGGATCGCGGTGGCCGCAATGATCGGCGCGAAGACCAACGCTCGGACCTGCAAGTGCAGGAACAGCATCAACACCAACATGGTCAGCGTGCCGCCGATGATGATGTTTTGGTTGACCAGCCCGACCGAGGCATAGATATATTCGGTTTCGTCATAGACCTGCAGCAATTGCAGCCCGCGTTGCTGCAAAACGTCGCGGTTCAACTCGTCCACCGCCTCCCGCAGCCCCTCCATCACCTCGAGCACATTCGCGCCCGTTTGGCGGAGCGCGTTACAGGCGATCGACGTGTCGCCGAAACGGCGGACCAACCCGTCCGGTTTCTTGTACCCCAAGCGGACCTCCGCGACGTCGCCGACGTAGACCGGTCCTCCCTCCTGGATCGCCAGTACCTGATCGGCCACCTGTTCCGGGCTGCGGAACTGATTCAGCGTCCGGACGACGTACCGCCGCTTGCCTTCCCAGTAGTCACCGGCGGAAACGTCTTGGTTCTGGTTGCGGAGCACGCGGCGGACGTCGTCGATGGTCAGCTGGCGGGCGGCCAGCTTCTGCGGGTCGACGACAACCTGCATCTCGTCTTCCAGCCCGCCTAGCACGTTGGCATCGGAAACGCCACCGACCCGTTCCAGCCGGGCTTCGATGAAGTCTTCGGCAAACCGCCGCATCTGGGGGACGTTCAGATCGGGTGGCAACAGCGGCTGCAGCTCGGGATGCTCTTCAGCGGCCTCCCGTAACCGCAGTAGGCTCAGGCCGGGGTTCCCGGTGGTCAGGACCGGTTCGAGCGCGGGCTTCAGCTCCGGGTGCTCCTCGGCGAAGACCTCGATCTCCTCCCGCTCGGACTGCCGCGCGCTGAGGATGAACCAGGCGATCGGTCGATCGGAGGAATTGCTCGTCACGATCACCGGTTCCTTGGCCTCCTCCGGATAATCCTCCACCTGAGCCAGCCGGCTGTTGACCTTCAGCAACGCTTGGTCCATGTCGGTGCCGACCAGGAACTCCACCATGATGTTGCCGCTGGAGTCCATCGACTCGCTGGTCATCTTGGTGACCCCTTCGACACTCTTGAGCTGTTCCTCCTGCTCGCGAATGATTTCCCGCTCGACCTCCTGCGGACTGGCCCCGGGCCACTGCGTCGTGACGGTCAACGTCGGGACGTCGACTTCCGGGACGAGCTGCATCGGCATGCGCATCAGGGCAATGCTGCCGAACAGGATCAACAGCAGCGCGCCGACAGCCACCTTGACCGGGTTGCGAACGCAGGCTTCGATCGGATGCATTGGCAGAAGCTTCGTGGAGTTCGGGGTGAATGTGATGCGTGGATTGCCGTCCAAGCTCGTCGAGCGGCCCTGGTCGGTCTATTTCAGTGGCTCAGGGGGCTCTTGCCGGTCGGAGATCGAGACTTCCTGGCCGGGGCGTAATCGCTCATTGCCGCGCGTGACGACTTCATCGTCAACGCTCAGCCCGCCCGGTTCAATCGGTTCCACCGAAATCCAGCTTCCCAGGGCCGGCCCGGTCCGCACCGCCACCGGCGCCGCCTTGCCGTTCACAACGCGGAGGATGGTCGATTCCTTTCCACCCAGCTGCAGCGCGTCCTTGGGGACCAGTAGCCGCGTCTGCTTCTTGTCACTCGGCATCGACACGTTGGCCAGCATGCCGGGGAGCAACGCGTGCTGCAAATCATCCGCCGGATTCTCGACCAGAAGGCGAACGGGGAACGTCCGCGAACGTCCGTCGCCGAGCGGCACCAGTCGATCGACACGACCGATGAAGGAATCGCCTGGCAAGGCGCCGACGGTGACCTCCGTCAAGTCGCCCCGCTGGACAAATCGCACAATCGATTCGGGGATAAAGACCTCCACCTCGACCGGATCGATCTCGATGACCTCGGCCACGGGGTCGCCTTCGCGCACCCAAGAGCCCGCCTCGGTCAGCTCCGAAGAAACGAAACCAGCGAACGGCGCCCGCACTGTGTATTTCTCCACCCGGTCTTTGAGACCCTCGACCACCTGTTGTTGAACCGCCACCTGGGCCGCCGCCTGATCGATTTGCTCCTGCCGCGGGCCTTCGCGGGCCAGCTGCAGCGAGCTTTGAGAACCGACCAAATTCGCCGCCGCCTCCAACGCCGCTGCCCGAGCCGATTCGAATTCATCCTGCGAGAGCCCCGAGCCGTCACGGAACAGCCGCTCGGCGCGGCCCAAGCGGGCTTGGGCGTACTCATTGGAAGCCTCCGCGGCGCGGGCCGATGCTTCGGCCAACGCGATTTCTTCCGGTCGGGAGCCGTTCTCGAGCTCCTCCAGTTCCCTCCGGCGGAGCTCCAATTCCGCCTCGGCCCCAGCCAGTTCGATCTCGATCGTCTGAGTTCGCAGCTGAGCCAGCGGTTGCCCCGCCTCGACGCTTTCCCCGGCGTCGACCTTGTATTCCAGGACCCGTCCATCGACGGCGCTGCCGACGACGCTGCGGCGGCGCGGATTGACGTTCGCCACGAACGACTTGCGGGACGCAATCTCCTGTTCGATCACCGGTGCCACCACCACCGAGGCAGGCCCCTGCTGGGCGGCAGCCGGCGAAGGGGCAATCGCCCCGCCGATGAGTGCCAACAGCAGGGTTAGCCCGATCAGCTGGGCCGGTCGGCGCCGAACGCCACGATCAGGGAATGGATTTCGCAATGGTTCAACCGTCAACGTGATCTCCAGCCAACTGAAAGGGTCGCAAGTCATGCAATCGCTGCCGACGCTGCCGTAAGGGGGACGGATTCAGGATAATCGGTCGCCGAGATTTCATCGCGAAATCGGTGCACCGTTTGATATTCTTCGTACGTCCGACTCGCCGGGCCGGATCGTCACCGCGCGCCGCCGTCCCGACGTGATGCGGCACACGGGGCGATCGATTCACTGATTTCAAGCAGAGCTAGATCCGCTTGGCGAGCCGGAACAGCTCCGGCACATCGACGGCGAACCCCGCGAGTGTTCCGGAGGGGGCAGCCGTCGCTGCGCTGGGCCCGTTCGCGACCGTGTAGGCCCCACTGTCGAGCGTCAGCACCGAGACCGTCTCATCCCGCACGTCGACGATCCAATATTCAGCAACCCCGGCGTGGGCATAGTCCGCCCGCTTGTCCCGCCAATCCCGCTCTGGATCGTCCGGGCTCACCACCTCCACGACCAGATCTGCGATCTCGTAATACTGGGGCTGGTGGCGGTGGCGATGATCGCCGAGCACCACCAACAAGTCAGGTTCGCGGTAGTGCTGATCGGCGATCCGCAGTCGGGTCGGGGCGGAAAATACCATCCCTCGGTCGTCAGGCAATAGCCAGGCAAGGAGTTGCTGCTGCAGCAGTGCGACCAGGGCTTGGTGAAAAATGGATGGCATTTCCGCGACCTCCAGCCGTCCTTTGACCAATTCGACAATCCCACGGTTGGGAAGGGCGAAATAATCACTCTCTGTCCATTGACCCTGGGGAGGGAACAGACGAGCGACCTCGAAGGTCAGCGGCAATCGGTCAGGCGGTTCGGTCGACACGTGTGGTTCCCTGCAGAACGTGTGAGTTTCCGCTGATTTTACTCGTCGGTGACACAACCGTCGCTGGCGCTGTTGACGTTCTTGATGTACTTGTACAACGTCCCGCCGGTGGCTTTCAGCGGAGGGGCTTGCCAGGCGGCACCGCGGCGATCGAGTTCGGCGTCGCTCAGCTCGACGTCCAGCGAGTTGGTTTCGGCATCGATCGTGACGGTGTCGCCGTCTTGAACCAGTCCCAGCGGTCCGCCGACTTGGGCCTCGGGGGTGATGTGCCCGACGATGAAGCCGTGGGAGCCACCGCTGAAACGGCCGTCGGTCAACAGGGCCACGTCGCCGCCCAGGCCAGCCCCCATGATGGCGCTGGTGGGGGTCAGCATCTCCGGCATCCCCGGTCCTCCCTTGGGGCCTTCGTAGCGGATCACCACGACGTCGCCTTTCTGAATGCCTTTCTTTTCCAAAGCGGTGAGCATCTCTTCTTCGCTGTCAAAGACCCGTGCCGGGCCGCTGAACCGTAGTCCCTCCTTGCCGGTGATTTTGGCGACCGCCCCGTCGGGAGCGAGCGAGCCCCGCAGGATGCGAATGTGGCCGCTCGGCTTGATCGGCTGGTCGAGCGTGTGGACGATCCTCTGGCCCTCCTGAAGTCCCGGCAGTGGCTCCAGGTTTTCCGCCAGTGTCTTGCCCGTGACGGTCATGCATGATCCGTCGAGGTAGTCGTTCTCCAGCAGGTACTTCATCACCGCCGGGGTCCCCCCCACAGAGTGCAGGTCTTCTTGGACGAAGCGGCCGCTCGGCTTGAGGTCGGCCAGATAGGGAACGCGGTCGCTGACCGATTGAAAGTCGTCGATGGACAACGGCACATCGACGGCGCGGGCCATCGCGATCAGGTGCAGTACGGCGTTGGTGCTGCCCCCGAGGGCCATGACCATCACCATGGCGTTCTCGAACGCGGCCCGGGTCATGATGTCGCGAGGTTTCAAATCGGCCCGCAGCAATTCCAAAATCGCGGCCCCGGCGCGGCGGCATTCCTGCGCCTTCTCCGGATCCACCGCGGGAATGCTGGAGGAGTAGGGGAGCGACATCCCGAGGGCTTCGATCGCGGTGGCCATCGTGTTGGCCGTGTACATCCCGCCGCAGGCCCCGGCCCCGGGGCAACTCTTGCGAACGATCTCCTGGCGCTCCTCTTCGCTGATCGAGCCGGCAACGAACTGGCCATAGCACTGAAACGCGCTGACGATGTCGAGTTTGTCGCTGTTGCGGTGCCCCGGTTTGATCGTACCGCCGTAGACCATGATCGCTGGTCGATTGAGTCGCCCCATCGCGATCAGGCAGCCAGGCATGTTCTTGTCGCATCCGGGCAGGGTGACCAACGCGTCGTACCACTGTGCCCCCATCACCGTCTCGATCGAGTCAGCGATCAGGTCCCGGCTCTGCAGCGAATAGCTCATTCCCGCGGTGCCCATCGAGATCCCGTCGCTGACCCCGATTGTGTTGAAACGCATCCCGACCATGCCCGCCTCGCCGACGCCATTCTTGACCTCGCCGGCCAGGTCCAGCAGATGCATGTTGCAGGTGTTCCCCTCGTACCACATGCTGGCGATCCCCACCTGCGGCTTGTCCATGTCCTCCGGGGTCATCCCGGTGCCATAGAGCATCGCCTGCGACGCCCCTTGGCTCTTGGGTTGGGTGATGTGGCTGCTGAATCGGTTGAGCGGCTGGTTCATGGACACCTTGGTCGGGGGAATGGGGAGCGTGTCGGCGGCGTCGCAAGGCGTCGATTATGATCAGGAAGTCGCGTCCAACAAAGGGACCTGCGACGAAGACGGCTTCAGATAGGGAAAACTCAGATAGGGAAACGGTTTCGTGGAAACTTGGAATCATCGACTCGGCGTTGTGTTCCTCTCGCTCCTGGCGATCGGCAGCGGAGCGGCTGCTCACGGCGACGACTTCGACGAACAGGCGCGGCCGCTGTTCGATGGAAAGTCTTTGGCCGGCTGGGAAGGAGACTTGCGTTGGTTTCGCGTGGAGGATGGAGCGATCGTTGCCGGATCGCTCGACCAGCCGATCCCGCACAACGAGTTTCTCTGCACCGCCGAGGAGTTCAGCGACTTTGAACTGCGTTTGCAGGCGAAACTGATCGGCGAAGGGAACAATGCGGGGATCCAGTTCCGATCCCGGCGGATCGCCGACAGCCACGAGGTTTCCGGTTACCAGGCTGACATGGGCGGCTCCGGCGACCGTTCGATTTGGGGGGCTCTGTACGACGAGTCCAGACGCCGGGAAATGCTCGCCGAAGCCGACCCGCAGCGGCTCGAGAAGCTGGTCCGTCAAGGGGAGTGGAACGACTACCGCATTCGCTGCCAGGGCGATCGCATCCAGATTTTCCTGAACGGCGAGCGAACCGTTGATTTCACCGAACCCGACAAAGACATTGCTCGTCGCGGGATCATCGGGTTGCAGATCCACAGCGGTGCTCCGGCCGAAGCTTGGTACCGCAACTTGCGAATTCAACCGCTGTGACCGCCGGTATGGTTTGGCCTCGTCAGCAGAATCTGTGGGTTCTTTCCGGCTCTGGAAGCTTTCCGAGCTGGCCATACAGGGCGATTTCGGTCGCTTCATACGATTTGAAACCGTAGGCCTTTTTCATCGCCGGCTTCGCCTTGGCGTTCATGGCCTTCACACTGCCGTTTGATATCTCTTCTCGCGCTCGAAACCAGTTCAGAAGGATCGCGCGGTGCGTCCGAAGCGTTCTCCGCGATCACGTTCATGTACTGACGCCACATGCCCGTACAGATGCGCCACCGGCACACCGTCGGCCGAGATATCCCTATCGTCGATCTTTGGGGGCTGAGTAGACTGAGGGGGGTGGCTGGAACCGGAATCCGGTGGCCAACCGGAGTCTTTTCGCTAAACCGAGAATCTTCTTCCGAGCATCGAACGCATGAGCCCAGCGCTGCCTCCGACGAACCCCTCGCCATCCCCGTTGCCGGCGCCGCGTGGGGGGGTAGCGGTGGAGACGCCGGCGCCGCGCCCCGTGGCGGTGATCGACATTGGTGCGACCAGCGTTCGGATGGCGGTGGCGGAGATCTCTCGCAGCGGCGAGGTGCGGAAGCTCGATACGTTGGTGCAGCCGCTCGATTTGGGTCGTGAGGCGTTTGCCGCGCGCCGATTGTCTCGCAATAGCATTGAGCGGGCTGCGGAGATCATTCGGCGGTACCGGCGCATCTTGCGAGAATATGGCATCACCTCTTCAAAGGATGTGCGGGTGGTGGCGACCAGTGCGGTTCGGGAGGCGTCCAACCGGCTGGCGTTCATCGACCGGGTCTACGTCGCCACGGGGCTGGAGGTCGAACCGCTTGAGGAGGCGGAGGTGAACCGGATCACCTACATGGGGATCACCCCCTATCTCGCCGCCTGTGAGGAGCTCGCTTCGGGCACGTCGGTGGTCGTTGAGGTCGGTGGGGGGAGCACCGAGTTGTTGGTTGTTCAGGACGGCAACGTGATGCACAGCGAATCGTATCGGCTCGGCTCGGTGCGGTTGCTGCAACCGCTCGATGCGGCCCGGCCCACCGCGGCGCGTCGCCGGGAGATGCTGGAGACCCAGATCCGCCGCACGTTGACGCGACTGGCCGAGCAGGTGCGGTCCGATGTTCCGCTGCACCTGGTGGCGATCGGGGGGGACATTCGGTTCGCGGCCCGGCGGTTGATTGACCACTGGGATGGCAGCAACCTGGTCAATCTCGAAACCGAGCGGTTGGCCCGATTCACCGAACAGGTGCTGCCACTGGACGAAGACATGATCGTCAAGCGTTACGGGGCGAGCTTCATCGAGGCTGAGACGCTTGGTCCGGCGTTGCTGACCTACACGCTGTTGGCCCAGCACTTTTCGCTGCCGTACCTGTACGTCTGCGAGACCAATCTGCGGGCCGGGGTGCTTCACGACATGGCGGTCGGCGGGCGCTGGACGGCCGAGTTCCGCAAGCAGATCGTCCGTTCGGCCGTCTCGCTGGGGCGAAAGTTTGACTTCGATGAGTCTCACGCTCGAACGGTCGCCGAACTCGCACGCCGGCTGTTCGACCAACTGCATGACGATCATCGGCTCGACAGTCGCCACGAGGTGATCCTCTATACCGCGGCGCTGTTGTACGAAGTCGGATTGTTCATCAATGTGCAAAGCAACCACAAACATGCCCTGTACCTGATCCGCAACAGTGAGCTGTTTGGGTTATCCAAGAGTGACAAGCTGTTGGTTGGGTTGGTCGCCCGCTACCACCGTCGCGCGTTCCCACAGCCCTCGCATGAGGCCTACCGACTGCTTCATCGCGATGACCGTGTGGCGGTCGCCAAGATGGCGGCGATCCTCCGCCTGGCGATCGCACTCGACGACACCCGCAGTGGCCGTATCAAAGAAATCCGTTGTGACCGGGAAAGGAAACGACTGGTCATCACCGTCCCCGAAGTCAAGGATGTCTCATTGGAACAGCTGGCGATGCGGCAGAACGCCGGCTTGTTCCAAGAGATCTATGGTATCCCGGTGCTGCTCCGCGCCGGTGGTTGACCGAGTGGAAGTCTCTCCGCCACGATCTGTACCAGAACCGTTCCCATGCATGCTTCCGCCTTCGTCGCCCCTGCGACCCGCCTCGCCCCACCCCTCCCGCTGGTTCTTCCCTGCTTGGTAATCGTTGGAATGTGGCTTGATCTCACCCCGCGGTCGTCCGCTCAAGATCCTTACGCGGAGGCCCGCGAGCGGTTGGTGCAAGAGCGGGTCGCCTCCGACGGGGTCCGCGATCCCCGCGTGCTCGATGCGATCCGCACGACGCCGCGTCATGAATTCGTCCCGGCAAGCCAACGCGACCGGGCGTATCTCGACATGTCGCTGCCGATTGGACATTCGCAAACGATCAGCAGCCCCTTCATCGTGGCCCTGATGACCGAGTCGCTCCGCCCGCAGCCGGAGGACAAGGTGCTCGAAATTGGCACCGGCAGCGGGTATCAGGCGGCTGTCCTGAGTCCCCTGGTCGATCAAGTCTACACGATCGAAATCGTCGAGGAGCTTGGGGAGCGGGCTGCGGAAACCCTGAAGCGGCTCGACTACGACAACGTCACGACGCGGATCGGAGACGGCTTTCTCGGTTGGCCCGAAGCGGCTCCGTTCGACAAGATCATCGTCACCTGCAGCCCCGAATCGGTTCCCGAACCGTTGGTGGAACAACTCCGCGATGGCGGCCAGATGATCATTCCGGTCGGCGAGCGGTATCAACAGACGCTGTACCGGGTGACCAAGCAAGACGGGGAGCTGACCCGCCAACCGCTGCGGCCCACTCTGTTCGTCCCGATGACCGGGGAAGCCGAAGATGGACGGGAGGTCCAGCCTGACGCGTCGAATCCCCAAGTCGTCAACGGCGGCTTTGAGCGGGCAGGGCAGGGCGAAAAAGCGGAACTCGAAGACTACGTTTCGGGCTGGTACTACGGACGCCAAGTCCGGCGGGTCGAGTCGAGCGAGGGCCAGGGCCGCGCCACCGAAGGGCTCGCCTTTGCGAGGTTCGAGAATGAGACCCCTGGATTGAATTCCCACTTGCTACAAGGGATCCCCATCGACGGCCGACAGGTCTCCATGATCCGGTTGGGTGGCAGCGTGCGGACTCGGAAGGTGCGTCCGGGCCCTGGCTCCGATGCGATGCCGGTGATCGCGATCAGCCTCTACGACGAATCGCGGAGCGACCTCGGATCCTTTTGGCTCGGTCCGTTTCAGGGAACCAGCCGTTGGCTTGAGGTCAGTCGACTGGTTTCTATCCCCCTGGGGACGCGGGAAGCGATCGTCCGCATCGGGCTCTTTGGCGCCACCGGTACCGCTGACTTCGATGCGATCGAAATCGAAGCCGTTCGCTGAACGGCCATCACCAAGGGGTTTGATGAGGTCTTCGGTGCCCCCCTGGTTCCGGCTGCTTTGGCGGCGGCATTCGGTCTCCCGGCGAGATCGAGGTTCGCACCACCAGGATACTCGTCAGCCGAGGACCGTGCATCTCGAGCATGGAGATTGGAGCGTCCAGCGGCCGGTGGCGCGTTTGGACCACGAAGAGCACGAAGCGGCACGAAGGACTGGGAGCCGAGCGTCGGAGAACCTTCGTGGTTCTTTGTGTCCTTCGTGGAGCCTACGGAGCGTTTCTTTTGGGGGGATGGACGCCGTCGGTGCATCCCACATCGCCGTTTCAATAGAACCCCAGTTCAACGCATTTACCCCAGTCACCCCTGCGTGCAAAAATTACGCAGGCTTCTTGATCGGCGCATCCGCTACGTTATCCTACGTGACGGGGCCGCTCGACTGCTTGTGGGGGGCGGCCGACGCGCAGTTACCAAGGGACATCGAGAAAGCAGAGGAGTTGGCGATCATGAGGTTTTATCGGAATCTAGTTTTCGTTGCGGCGAGCGTTATCGTCGCTGGAGCTGCCCACGCGGGCGGTTCCTCAGGGGGTTACATGGCGGCCTATGGGTCTTCGGGGGGCTACGCCTCGGACGGTGGAAGTGCCGGTTCTTCAGGCGGCAGCCTCGGCTCAGCGGGCGGCAGCAGCGGTGGTTACGTCGCAGACCACGGCAGCCGTGGGGGCTCTGCGGACCGCGGCCACGTCGGCCCGTTGCGACGGCTGATGGCGCGCATTCACGCCCGCCGTGCGGCACGCAATGCCAGTCACGGCGCGTCGACCGGTGGCAGCAGCGGCCAGTACGTCTCCGCGCATCACAGCAGCGGTGGCTCATCGGGTGGCAGCAGTGGCGGATCGTCCGGCGGTAGCAGTGGCGGCGTCGTTTCTTACGGTGTTACGGCCGCTTCGGCGCCCCTCGGTTCGGCCGCGTACGAGTCGGTCGCCCGGCAGAGCCAAAGCGACGCCCAGAGCGACGCCGAGAGCGATACGGCCGTGTTGCGGGTCACTGTCCCGGTCGAGTCGGCCAGTGTCAAAGTCAACGGCCACCAAACGACGAGCGAAGGGAAGACCCGCCAGTTCGTCTCGCGTGGCTTGGAGTCGGGCTTGTCCTATCGCTACATCATTGACGTCGAATACGAACAGGACGGTGAAACGAAGACGGAGAGCAAGACGGTGAAGCTTCGTCCCGGCGCGGTAGAACAAGTCGTGTTCGATGCCGCGGACTCCGATTCGCTCGCGACCGACCGATCCGAAGCCGACGAGAAAGCGAGCGACGAGGCGGACGCTCCGGAGACCGTCGTGAACGTTCGCGTTCCCGAAGATGCGGTCGTCAACTTGGCTGGGAACGACACCGAGGGTGAAGGCGAATTGCGGAGCTTTCGCACGAGCCAGTTGAAGGCCGGTGAGACGTGGAGCGACTACACCGTCCGCGTCACCGCGTCGATCGACGGTCAGACCATCAGCAAGCAGCGGACGCTCGACGTCGAGGCCGGCAGCACCAACGAGCTGACCTTCAGCTTCGATGACAACGCGGTCGCCCAACGATAGTTCGCCCCCGGCGGTGCGTCCGGGTGGAAGTTCCTGACCCGTTTGAAGCGAAAGCCGTGCCCGGCAGCGGGTGCGGCTTTCTCTTGCGCCCAAAGCGGGACCGAAGCAAGCGGGCGGAGGACGATCGAACGCGGGTTGGTACGACGCTCAGTGGGATCAGGTCTCCGGCGCTACGTGTGAACCAAGTGTCCCGTCAACAAGACGTAAAAAACTCGGTTCACAACGGGCCGATGATCGCGGTTCAACGCCAGCGTTCGCGTGCCGTATTTGGGCGACGTTTTGTATTGAGCAATACATGTTCATCCATGTTGTCGCGCCGCCGTCGGCTCAGGATTTTCTGACCGAGCCTAGCGGCAATCTTTGCAGTGGCCGCGAAGAAGGATCTCGGTGACATCGCCGATCGTACTGCTTTGACGCTGGCTCCCGGCGGTGAGGTGGACATCGTCCAAACAGGTGACCGACCCGCAATCGACACAGACGAAATGGGGATGCGCGGCCTGGTTCGGGTGCTGCGGGTCAAGCGCTTCGAACCGCCAGACGTGATCGCCCAGCTCGGTTCGCCGCAGCAAACCGGCCTCCGCCAGATCGTTCAGGTTCCGGAACGCGGTCGCCTTGTCGACGCCGGTCCTGCTCAGCTCTTCGGCAACTTCCGCGTGTGTCAGCGGCGAAGGGCTCTCACGGACAATCAGCAGGGTTGCGATCCGCGCGGGGGTCGCCCGCAGCCCGACCGAGCGGATGTCATTCCGCGCCGTATCCAGGCCAGTCGTTGCGTCCCGGGACATTGTCACCTTGTCAATCCTGGTACCAAGAAATGCGATCGATGCCTTCCTCGGCAAACGCGCGTTTGCCATGGGCGGAAGTATAGCACGATTGGTGCAGTTGCGATTCGGTGACGAACCAGTACCGGGGAAACGAAACGGGTGATGATGGACGAGGAGGTGTCGGATATGCATTTCGATTGCAATCACGTAATCTATTCGGCTGTTCGCGCGTTCGCCCGCACGGCCTGTCGCCAGGGAGCATCTTCTCGGGGGTGAGCGGCACCGAGTGAATCGTTCGGTGGCAAGCGAGACCCTGTGGAGTTTCTTCTGATGACTGTGCCCGTCCTGCTCGTGACCTATTGCGTGCTGATCGTGCTGGCATCGGTCGCGGGTGGACGACTCCCTTCGCTGTTTCGAATGACGCACCTTCGAACGCAGTTGTTGATGAGTTTTGTCGGCGGGTTGATGCTTGGAATTGCGACACTGCACCTATTGCCCCACGCCGCCTCGACCCTTGGCTCCTCGGGGCAGACCGGTGCGGGCGCCTTGATTGGCATTGTGGCGATGTTTCTGCTGATGCGAGTCTTTCGCGCGCATCAGCACGGGGCTGCGATGCCGCTACCGGAGGGCGGGGTGGAGCCTCTGGGCGAACCGGTTTTGGGTCGTGGGGAGTCGGGTCGCGACTGGGGGCAGATGGAGGATTCCAGATGCGGTGAGCAGACCCACGAGCATGGTGAGGGTACGAGCGGCATCCGGCCCGGCATGGGGTGGATTGGTTTGGTGTTCGGACTGGGGCTGCACACGCTGATCGACGGCGTGGCGTTGTCGGCGAGCGTGGTGAGTGACGATGAGCACGGGGCTTGGTTGGGACTTGCCGGGTTGGGGACGTTCTTGGCGGTCGCGTTGCATAAGCCCCTGGATGCCTTTGCGATCACCTCGACGATGCGTGCCGGCGGTTGGAGCCGCGGGCACCGCGACTTGATCAACCTTCTTTTTTCGTCGGCCTGTCCGTTGGGAGCTGCTCTGTTCTATCTGGGGGTTACGAGCATCAATGGGAGCGCGGCCGCAGTCGGCTGGGGGTTGGCCTTATCGGCCGGTTTCTTTCTTTGCATTGCGTTGGCGGATTTGCTGCCGGAAGTTTCCTTTCACGATCATGACCGGGGAAAGCTGACGGCGGCATTGGTGTTGGGCATCGTCTTGGCGGTGGGGGTCGAAAACCTCCCTGGGCACAGGCACGCCCCCGATCCGGTCGTCGAGCGGGATCACCACGCCAGCGACGAGCGCTAGATGCTGGTTTTGGGGGGACAAACGGGGCATCGGCGTTGGGTGATTCCCATTCATTCTGCCTGGAATCCATTCTGGCTGAAATCGACTCACGCGCGGTCGAGGCGGCGACTGGCGGGGCGAGACTGGGGGGAGGACTCAGACGCCGCTTTCGTAATCGCTTGCAGAGACCCCCGTTACTGAGAACAAATCGATGCCTTCGGGGCTCTTTGTTCCCCTTTCGGTATGTGAGTTGCCCCACTCGGTCAGTGGATCCATCGAAGCGGCGTTGCTCGATGGGCAGTTGCACAGGGGCGGATGGTGATTCCACTCACAGAAGGAACCCGAGGGATGTTGTCTTGGGCCATATTTTTTTTGATTATCGCGATCATTGCTGGGGTGTTGGGTTTCGGCGGTATCGCTGGGACGGCGGCCTGGATCGCGAAGGTGTTGTTTGTCGTCTTTCTCGTGCTGTTTGTGTTGATGCTCATCACCGGGGGTCGTACGCCTGTCTGAGCGGAGCGACCCTTGGAGCGAATGAACGTCGGCTGGATTTGATTTGTTTTTCACGAGAGACGTTCGATTGGCCTGGGCTTTGCTACTCAGGAGAATCCTCGTGGTCGTGGAAGCGAGCTTGGCCGATTGGGCTGAGATCAATGAACGGAAAGACGAAGCGGAGGACAAACTGATGGTGAGTCGTCAAGAATTGGAAGGGAAATGGGAGCAGGTCAAGGGACGGCTGCAGGACCGTTGGGGGCAGCTCACGGAGGATGAGCTTCAACGTGTTCGAGGCAATGCCTCGGCGTTGGTGGGCGTCATTGAGGAGAAGACCGGGGAGTCGAGGCGCGAGATCGAAGCTTATCTGGACCAGATGTTCCAGAGCGGCACGTCGACCGCACGGGCGGCGGCGGATTCGGCGCGCGAGTACGGTCACTGGGCTGCAGAATCGGCGCAGGCGGGCTACGACCAGGTGGCGGATTCGGTTCGCTCCGGCTATCAGCAAGCGGAGGGATCGATTCGCCGCAACCCGACCGAGTCGGTCGCGGTGGCATTTGGAGCGGGGGTCATCACCGGAGTCGTGGTCGCGTTGGCGATGAGGTCTCGCTGATGTTGGCCCCACGCCCACGAGACGAGAGGCACTCGGGTGGTCAGGCCGCGGTGACTTCACGCGTTGATGCTGAACAGTTGCAGCGGCGGATGAACGAAGTTCGCCTGAGCTTGCGGTCGGAGGCGGAGGAGGTCGTTGACAACGCAAGTGAACTGGCCGACTGGCGGTACTACGTCCGGGCGCATCCGTGGGCCAGTATTGCCG
>CAYWXT010000049.1:0-27627 GCA_964462125.1 uncultured Pirellulaceae bacterium
CCTCTACGGACGAGGATAGCGAGATGTGCGGGAAATTGTGAAGATTAATGGCTAGGTTTCAGCGAAAAAGTTTCGGTAACGTGCGTCCGACGGCTCCTCCGAGCGGCGGCATCCGGGGTCAAAGCCTTTCGAGAGTCGATGCAAACCGGGGCGCGGTAGGGGGGGGGCAGGGGAATGAGCATGCCGCCGCGCCGCGGTCGCCCCCGGCGAGGATTCCGAAGGGATCACAGATGGTAGCCGTGGGTAAACGCAGCGCCACCCACGGAACGCGCTAAGGCCGGCTGCGACCTGACTCAATGAGTTCGGCAAGTCTCTGCTGGAGGTCTTCGGCGACCTCTGGGTGTTGCTCGATGACGTTTGTCCGTTCGGCGGGATCGTCGACGAGATTGAACAACTGGAAGCGGGCTACCGGTCGACCCTCCAATCGCAATTCGGTATTTCGAGTTCGTTCGGAATCGTGACGCTGGAGTTTCCAATCGCCGACCCGAAATCCGTAGTTGCCTCCCCGGCCGTTATCTTGCTGCACCAGATGCTCGCGGCCCTTGGAGTCCGGCTTACCAAGCAGCGCGTCGTAGACATTGAAGCTGTCCAGGCAGCCGTCTTGGGGAAGCTCGACGCCCGCCATCGCGGCGAGACTGGCGGCCAGATCGATCGTGCAAACGATCTCGTCGGACTCGCCGGTTGGCACGGTTCCGGGCCAGCGAGTGATGAAGGGGGTCCGCGTCCCCGCTTCGTAAACGTTGTATTTGCCGCCGCGAAACGGCCCGGCGGGTTGATGCGAGCCGAGTTTCTCGATCGCATCGTCTTTGTAGCCGTCATCCAGCACCGGCCCGTTGTCACTGCAGAAAATCACCAGCGTATTCTCTGTCAGCTCGAGCCGGTCGAGGGTGTTGAGCAACTCGCCCACACACCAATCCAACTCGACGATCGCGTCGCCCCGGGGACCGAGCGAGGAGTGGCCCTGAAACCGCTCATGGACCACCCGCGGTACATGGATGTGATGCGATGAGAAGAAGAGGAAAAATGGGTTGTCCTGGTTCTCTTCGATCCAGCGGACCGAACGGTCGACCCATTGGTCGGACAGGTCTTCATCGCGGAAACGGGCCTCCCGGCCGCCGGTGTAAAAACCGATCCGGCTGATCCCGTTATGAATCGTCGCGTTGTGGCCGTGAGACCAATCCATTTTCAGGGTCTCCCGGTGGGTGATCCCGGTGGGATGATCCTCGCTCGGTTTCTTGCGGCCGACCCACAAGGGATCGTCTTGGTCGAGATCCCGAACGTGGTGGTCCTCGACATAGACTTGCGGCACTCGGTCATTGGTCGTCGGGAGGAGGAAGCAGTGATCGAAGCCGATCTCCAACGGCCCCGGCTTGAGGGCTCCGTTCCAGTCGGGGCCTTCCTCGCCACCGAGACCCAGATGCCATTTTCCGATCACCGCGGTTTGATAGCCGGCTTGTTTCAGCAACGACGGCAGTGTGGTGGTATCGGGTGGGATCAAGGCAGGGCTGTTCGGCGGTGCGATCCCCGTCCCGGGCCGGCGGAAGGCATACGTGCCGGTCAAGAACGAGTAACGCGTGGGGGTACACGTCGAGGCTGAACAGTACCCGCTGGTGAAACGCAACCCCTCCGAAGCAAGGCGGTCGATGTTGGGGGTCGAAACCTCCGTGGCACCGTAACAGGAAATATCGCCGTAACCGACGTCGTCAGACATGATCACCAGGACGTTGGGCGGATCGGCTGACCAGGCGATGGACGATCCGAGCAGGGCGACGAGCAGCCAGAGGCATGAAAATCGAAACATCGGAACTCGCGGGGGGAGTAAGCGGGGAAGGTACGCAGGGAAGTGATTCCCAAGGAAGTGGTTCGCAATGGGAAAACTCGAGTATAGCTCCTCCGACCGCCACGATCAGGCTGGCGTTGGATGCCCCGCAAAGCTTCTGCCAAACCGCCCACCCTTCCTCCGTTTCCACTCTTTCCCATGCCGCGATTGCCGTTAAGGCTCCATCCACCGGCGGGCTCCCGCCCTGTCCCTCCCGTTTGTTGTCCCGCCCGCATGTTAACGGAACGGCGCAAGCCGTCCGGCCCCAACCCTCATTCTTGGTTGGGATAGAGCGAAGCCCGCGCATGGCAACAAACCTCAGGTAAAAAGGCCCCAATTTGCCCACGCGGGAGGCTTTTTACTGGAGGACGGTCATTCCGAGGGCCGATGCGACACGATATGGAGAAGGAGAACCCACCGGAGAGGGAAATGAGCTTTTACCGCCCCGCGCCGTTCCAGGCATTGATGCTCGTCATTGCTTGCACCACGATTGCTTTGAATGCATCCGCAGGCGATGGGGCGGACGATGCGTCGAGCCGCCGCGACGGTGGTCTCAGCGAAACACTTCCATCGATTCCGGAAACCCCGCGGCGTTCGACTGAGGCAGTCCAGCAGTTTGTCCAAGGGCTCAGCTCCAACGACGCGGTCGTTCACTTGCGTCCTGGACAGGGCCGCATGCTGGTGCTCCAGGCCGACATGGTGATCCCGGACCAACAGAGTCCATTGATCGCGGCAGGGGATCCCAGCATCGTGGAATTCGAAGTGGTCGGACCGCGACACATCCGTCTTACCGGCCAGCGGATCGGCGTTACCGATCTCTCGATTGTGACGGCGGAAAACGAAACCCACAGCTACGAAGTTCATGTCAATGCGGACCTGGAGTATCTTGCGGCCCGGCTGAGCGAGATGTTTCCCGATGCCGACCTCAAGCTGTCTCATTTGCGTGACCACGTTGTCGTCGAGGGACAAGCACGCGACAGTAGGCAGATTGCGCAGATTGAGCGTGCCATCAACGCTTACCTTCTCTCCGTGGTGGCTCAGGAAACGGTCGATGTGAGCGGCAGCAGCGCCACCGACCCTGACTTATTGCCTCCTTCGGGAGAACGCCCCCCACCGGCTCCGGACGACTCCTCGCAACCGGCTCCTGATGATGCCCCCCGGACCGATGTGCCGCCACGTGCCGAGGTCCTCCCGGCATCCGAATCACTGCAGGTTGAAGCTGACGTGCCGGTCCCCCAAGTCATCAACCTGATGCGCGTCCCCGGCCCCCAGCAAGTGCTGCTCAAAGTTCAGGTTGCGGAGTTGAACCGCACCGCCCTCCGGCAATTCGGCACAAGCTTCCTGTTCCAGGGAAACAGTCATGCGGTGGGGACGTCTGTCGGTCCGCCGTTGCCGTCCGGAGGCGGCGGAGGTAGTGGCGGCGGTGGAGGTGGAGCTAGCGTCGACAGCCTGTTGGGGCTGCTCAATCCCCTCGGCGCTCAAGACAGCGTCACGGGTTTCGGGGTGTTCGACCAGGGAGACGTGAACTTCTTCGTCAATGCGCTACGCGACAATCAAGTTCTCAAGGTCCTGGCAGAACCCAATCTCGTTGCCATGAATGGCGAGCAGGCACACTTCATCTCCGGCGGGGAGTTTCCGATTCCCGTGCCGCAAGTGGGCGCCGGAATTGGGGGCGCGGTAACGATCGAGTTCCGAAGATTCGGTGTCGAACTCGGGTTCACTCCACACATTCTTGATGAAGACCGCATTCGCCTGGCTGTGAATCCGGAAGTCAGCGCGTTGGACTTCGCTACCGGCATTGCGATCCAGGGCACGACCGTTCCGGGGCTGAGTACCCGAGCGACGAGTACGGTGGTGGAGCTTCGCGAGGGGCAGACGCTTGCCATCTCAGGCATTTTGCAGCTTGAAACGAGTTCCAGCACTCGGCGAATTCCCGGCCTCGGCGATCTCCCTTACGTCGGACCGTTCTTCAGTAGCAACGAGACGCGCACCTTGGAGAAAGAACTGCTGGTGATGGTCACGCCCCACCTGGTTGAGTCGATGTCGCCGGAGCAAGTTCCGTTGCCGCCGGGTGCGACCGTGCAGGAGCCCAACGACCATGAGTTTTACTTCAAGGGCCGCATCGAGGGACAAGAACCCGGCCCTTACCGAGCGACCACCGCCTGGGCTTACCCGTTCTTCAGTCCCGACGACTTGCAGGCGGCGGAGAATTACTACATGTGCGGACCCTTGGGATACACGGAATGACGAAAGCCTTCCCGGAAGTCCGCACGACCTCAGCTAAGCCTCTCCCCCACAAAGCCGGGGGAGAGGGAACAGTGCGAACACCAATCCTGAAACCCGAGTGCGATCCTCCGACCATGCCTTTTTCACGCCCCTTGCTATACGTTGCTCTCTTGATTGTGGCTCCTGGTGTTGTCTGCAAAGCGACAGCGCAACCCGTGGTGGATGTCGCCGGCGAGCTTCAGGTCGAACCGTCGGAATCGAGAGAGACCGACGCGAGGCCGGCTGGCCAGTTGTCTGATTCCCGGGTCGATACGCCCCAAGACGAACCGGTCGACGAAGGATTCACCCGGGTGAGTGATCTGCCAGAACCGGCAACCGAACCGCCAACGGAAGCCAGCGCGTGGACTTGCCCGCAGTCCTGCGAGGGAACTCAAGCCAAGCCGAAGCACTTTGACAATCTATACCGTCCCGAGGGTCATTATCGCCATCCAAATACCTTTCGTCCCTTCGGTGACTCCGTCAACGCTGCCTTTGGCACAGAGATTGCCAATGGTCATGCGGTACGGATGGTACTTTATCATTACGACTTCGTGGACGGAGGTACGTCACTGAGTCGTCGCGGCCATTCCGAATTGCTGGACATCACGGGCCGCTTACTGCGCACGCCACACCCACTCGTGATCCAATCGACCGACGATCCTGAAATGGACGAGGCACGCCGGCATAGCGTGCTCGCGGCACTCACTCAATTACCCTTTCCGTTTCCAGGCGAAAGGGTCGTGATCGGAAGGCCTTCCGTTTACGGACTCGATGGGATCGACGCGATCCAAGTGCATCAACGATTGATGGGGTTAACCAACCTTCAGACGACCGGATCGGGAATCGGCAACCGCACGGGAGCCGCTTCGGGCGGTTCCACCGCGAGATAACGAACGTTGACTTTCCGTATCCTCGTGCATTGCAGCTCAAACCAACTTCATCGAACGCTCATGACCGCCCCGGTTCAAGCCACCGTCGTGTTGTCGCTCCTGATGCTGTGCACCGGATGCTCGGGATTTGCACCCCCCTGGCGGCTCGCTCGACAAAGCGGCCCCGACACGCCGACGGCAGAGCAGGCCCTGGGAGTACAAGTGGCCCTGGCGCGGACGCTCGAACGCCAAGGCGACCTGGACCAGGCCGAGAACGCCTATCGACAGCTTGTTGAGAAGCACCCGGACGAGCCGGTTGTGCTTCATCGCTTGGCCGTTCTCACAGACCGCCATCAACGTTACGAAGAGTCAGCTTCGCTGTTTCAACGCGCCTTGGAATTACAGCCCGATAACCCCAACCTGCTGTGCGATATCGGTTACAGCTTGTACCTGCAGTGTCGCTGGGATGAGGCGGAATCGAACCTCCGGCAGGCGATCGCGGTCGATCCCCGCCATCGCCGCGCCCACAATCATCTGGGGATGTTACTGGCCCGAACCGACCGCCGGGACGATGCGATGGTCGCCTTTCGCAACGCTGGCTGCAGCGAGGCGGAAGCCCACCTGAACCTCGCCCTGGCGTTGGCGGCCAGTAACCAACCGGAGGCCGCTCAGCAGGCGGTTCGAATTGCTGAAAACTCCGGTTCGGGATCGAAAGCAGCGCAGGAGAAAATCGAGCGCATGCGGGGCTTGCTCGCCGAAGCGGAATCCAATGATGCTGCACCAACGTCGATCGCGACCAAGCCGAATCAGGATCATTGGCCGAAATAGCCGCTCCAGACAGTCGCAAGATTGCTCTCACCGATCGCCAGCGGCTCCTGCCGCAATCGACAGAGATCCAAGGCACGCTCGATCAAATCACGCGGTTCGGAGGAGCGCAGCGGCCGGTTCTCCTCCGAGTAGCGATCCAGGATCTCATTGAGCAGCGGCGGTGAAACCTCCATTCCAAGACTCTCCGCATAGCTCGAAAAAATCTCCGCGTATTGCTCCGCTGTCGGCGCTGACAAATGGATCCGATATCCCATTCGCCGCAGAAAAGCGGGGTCCGCCACCTTCTCCACCGTCAGATTGGTCGCCACCACCAGCATCAACTGGAACGGTACTTCGATCTTCTGGCCGGTATTCATCGCTAGATAATCGACCTGGTGCTCAAGCGGAATGATCCAACGATTGAGCAACGCATGTGGCTCGACTTGCTGGCGACCCAAGTCATCGATCAAGAACGTTCCGCCATTTGCCTTCAAATGAAGCGGCGCCTCGTAGAATCGATGCGCGCGGCTATAGGACAAATCGAGCGATTCCAATCGCATTTCGCCGCCAGCCACGATGAAGGGTCGTTGGATGCGAATCCAACGGCGATCGACCCGCGGGGGATCCGCGAGTTCGGTTGCGGCCACCGCGTGTTGCTGAGGGTCAAACAGACGGACGATGTCGCCATCGACTTGGAAACAATGCGGGATCCATATCTCTCCCCCAACCGCCTGGTGCAAGAGCCTGCCAAGACTCGTTTTTCCATTTCCCGGGGGGCCGAACAAAAACAGACTTCGACCGGATGAAGCCGCAAGTGCCGCCGTCTCCACCACTCGATCGGCAAGGACCAGCGGGGCCAGCGCAGAACGAACAGCCTCGAGCGTCACCTCAGGTCGCTGAGCCGCTTGCAGCCGAATCATCCGGGTGTAAGACTCCAGGGCGACCGGCGCGGGTCCCACATAGCCACAGAGTTCGAATAGCCGCGAGGCATATTCACGTCCCCGCTGGGTCACCGCATAACGATACCGAAACGGCCCTTCCTGGCGAAGCACCTCGACCAAGTGCTCCGCTTTTAGCTGCCACAACAGTTCCTCGACCAGATGCGACGGTAGGTGCAGACGATCCGCCGCCCAGTCGGTACTGAAATGAGACACCGTGCTGGCAAGCCGCAGCGTGAGATCGCTCAGCCAAGCGACATCGATCCCTGTCTCGCCAAGCGTCTCCGGGGCCGCCGGTACCGTCACGCCAGAAATCTCGGTCAGTGAAGGCAGTTCGGACGGATCAGATACACCCGGCGACGGTTCCCCCAAGGGCACCTCCTCGGGTCCAAACAAGTCGGCAAGCGGATCCTCAGCTGGCTCCACTTCGTTCCGCGCGGAGTCGGTCATCGTCATCACTCGATCAGGATCAAAGGGGTGAAGATCGAGTCATCGTCACCGATTTCGCCACTGTAGTCTGGCAATGCGGTCTCATCGACCACGTTCGCCGGCTGGACCCAGACATGCTTTGGCGACCCGCTCTTTTTGACGCCCACGACCGAAACGCCCACGAATCCTGACAGGGTAAACACCGCATTGTTCCCCGACTCCGTCGGTTCAGCCTCGAACAACAACATGGTCCGGGGCTCACCGATAATGGTCTCCAAGGCCTTGAGAATCTTCGCCGTCACGCCTGTGTCCCCTTCCGTCGTCAGAGTTCCTTCCTCAAAGGTGAATTCACCGTCGCCGTCAGCGATTCCCGCCTCCTCCATTAACTGCCAGTCCTCCTCATTGAGGCCTTCCAAAATTTGCCGTTCCAAATCCGCAGCGGAGTTGTCGGAGCCTCCCAAGTCAATGGTCCCGGCGTTGCCCGCGGTCAAAGCTTGACTGCCCGCTGCTTCCGGATACATATCCACCTCAAAGACGTTATCAGGGCCGTCGGTGACCTCCCACTCCGAAGGAGCAACCTCGGTGCGGAAATACGAATCCAGAACATCTCGCCGAACGACCGGTTTCTCCACCGTCTCTCCCGTCGCTGGATCCACGACCTCCTCGTACTGAATCTCCCCGTCGGAATCGAGTACGTAATCATAAAACAAGGGTCGATCACGATCATAGTATGGCAAGTCCGTCGAGTCATTTGGGTCGCCCACACCCTGGTATTCGATCCACTCATCGATCACGATGTCGCTGGGTGACGAACCCCCGGCAAGTTGTGCATCGAACCATCGCTGGGCGTCACTGCGCCGGTACCACGTATCTCGCCGGAACGCGAACGGCACGATACTGGCCGTCAACCCGCTGCCTGGCTCAATGCGAAAGCCCCGGGTCGGCAGGATCACCGCTGTGGCGCGCACATTCACTTCCGTCCGCTCCTGCCCCAGAATGCGCCCAAAAAACAGTGGCAACGGACCGTCACCGCTGTCCGCTGAACCGGAATCCCAGCGGTGCAGATCGACGCCCACCATGTTGTATGGAGCGACGCCCCAATCCTGGATCCATTCCCCACTGCCGGGATCAAACACTGCTTTTCCCAACCGCACGTCACGCTCGCCGTCTGCGAATACAGAATCTTGGTCGCCCGCCCGATGCATGGCGGCATACTCAACCGCGCGGGGTTTCACCGCCGCTGCCACCTCCCCTGGATCTTTCCAGCGGCTAACACCAAGGCCGGGCAACAATTCCGTCCCCCCGGCCAGCGCAGCGGAGTCGGAAGCGGATTGTAACTGTGTTCGCGTCATGATGATGTAGCCGACATCGACCCCCATGGCGACAAACCCAATCAGGACCACTAACACCACCGCCGAGATCACCGCAACCGCACCCCGACGTGACAGGCGTGCGCGATTCGCTAAAGCCGTACGGCGACCACGTGAGCCCGCAAGCATACTCTTCAAGAACGACATCCCGTTACTCCTTCCGCATAACGACTTCAGCACGAAGCGTCGCCCCGTCCAACCAACCAAGCGGCCCCCAGGCGATCTCTTCGTAGGGCACCGCGACGCTCACCGTGATTGGTTCTCCCGGTTTGGCGATCTCCAGACTCGGAGAGATCGTGGTGGTAGCGCCCATCACGCTGGTGCCCGTTAAATAGGTTTCAACCGCACTCAGAGTGCGATCATCCGTCGCCCCGGGAAGTATCGCACGGCGTGCTCCTTCTCGAGCACCGTTGACGATGATTTGCTGTGCCATCAAACCACGGCTCAGCTCAATCATTCCAAGGACCAGGAGAAGAAAGACGGGCAATACAAAAGCGAACTCCGCCATCACCGCACCGCGACGATCACGCGGACAACCCGGACCGATCATTGTAATTCTCCAAGGAGCGAGGGGACTGCGGCGAAGATATTTTCCGGTCGCCCATCGGCCGACTCCGCTTTCACGAGCTTTTTACCTGAAACACCATCCAAATGCTGACACAAACCGCCACGGCGGCAAAGATCATGATGGTCTGCTCGGGATCGAACGAAGCCACCCGAAACTGCAGTTGCCGAAACAGCCGTTTCATATTCACCCACCCGAATGGCTCTCCAGTGAAAAATGCCGGCACCAAAAACCCAAGCACAAACAGACCGGCTACGATCGGTATGAAGGCAGAGATACGGAAGCGGCGTTTGCGCCCCAAGAGCTGGTTGATTTCCTCACATTGTTTCGTCAGGGAACGAAGATTTTCGCGATCACTGAAGGCGAACGATTCCAGAGTGACCCAAGGAGCGACGAGCTTCTCGGCCCGCAGATAAACGGCATTGTCTTTCTTCGTCATCGCGACCTGGCGACAGGAGTGCAGTAGCTCCGCATGCAACCGACGATACTTCTCTGGCGAAATTTTCTGGCGTCGCCCTCGACCGCGAGAACAGAGGCTGACGCTAGCTGTCCACCGATCCCAGAGCTGATGAAACCTCTCCACCGTCGCCTCTGTCTGTTTTGTGACCATCCTTACCCCACGCGTTTCATTCGTCAGGGATTATCTGTAACCCTGCCAGAGCGAATTTCTCATTGTGAACTGATATTTCCAAATACCTCATAGATTTCAAAAAATGCCGGACCGAGAAGTACCATGAACAAGTTCGGGAAGATGAAGAGCAGCGTCGGGATCATGATCAACAGCGAGGCGCGCTGTGCCTTTTCCTCGGCCCTCTGCATCCGCTTTTCGCGAAGCGTATCGCCCTGGATTCGAAAGGCGCGAACCAGACTGGACCCGAATTTCTCTGCCTGCAGGACGACGGCGGCCAATCCTCGCAGTTCCTCCAAGTCGAACCGCTGGGCAAAATTTTTCAATGCCTCGCCGGTGGAACGTCCCATTTGAACTTCACGATGAACGATTGCCATCTCCACGGCCAGCAACCGGTGCACGCCGCGCAACTCGATGGAGACTTTGGACAAGGCGGCGGGTAGGCTGAGGCCCCCTTCGAGGCAAACCGTGATCACATCCAGGGCGTCAGGCAATGCCCGGCGCAGGTCCCGCTGCCGTCGACGCAATTTGGCATCCAGCCAGAAATTGGGCAGAATGGTTCCGAACGCTGCTGCCAGCCCACCGTACATGAGGGCCGCCTTCAGGGGCACCATTTCCAAGCTGCTGAAAATTACACCGATGCCAAAAGGAGCCAGCATCAGGAACCCCTTGGCGGTCAAAAATGCCGCCGTCGAGTTGCGCTTGTATAGCCCGGCTTGGGTGATACGCTCGGCAATCTCCCGGCGACCTTTCCGGTTCGATGGCATGAAGAACGCAACGAATCGCGAGTCGGGGACATCTTCGTCGAATAAGTCTTCTTCGGGACGTGATCCGGCAGGCCCCCGCGAATGCCCCATGGCCAAGTCGCCATCCTCGCCCGCTTTGCTGCCGGAAAGGAGCACACCGGCCACGGCCACCAGACTCGCCGTGGCGGCGAAGGCGGCGATCATGACGACCAAGGTGGCATCCATTTTGCGTCTCCTGAAGAACGATGCAGTCAAAAATCGAAATTAATGATTTTGCGTATCCACAAGGAACCGATACACATGGAAATCGCCCCGCCAATGAGCATGTTCGGGTAGTTGAACAGCTTCATACCATAGGAGGGATTGAGAGCTAGCATGGCGAGGAATGCCAGAATAGGGAGACATAGCAAGATGATGGCCTGGAACTGCCCCTCGGCCGTCAGTGCCTTGACCTTGGACCGCATCCGAAATCGATCGCGGACAATCTCCCCAAGCTTCTCCAATAGCTCCGCTAAGTTCCCGCCGGTTTGCCGGTGGACGAGCATTGCCAGTACAAACACTCTGATCTCCACCAGACCAGTACGACGCGCCAAATCGCGGAACGCGAGCTCCGGCGACAGACCCAGATTCTGCTGCTCATGGCAATAGCCAAACTCACCGGCGACCGGTTGCGGCAATTCTTCGGCCACCGACTGCATCGCCTGGGTAATGGTTTGGCCGGCACGCATGACACGGCTCATCAAGTCGAAACAGTCGGGGAGCTGAGCACGCATCGCCTCCAATCGGCGGTGGCGATAAAACTGGACATAGACAACCGGCAGGGGAATCAAAATCGCGCCACCAATGATCGCGGCGACCGGGCTCTGTAGCGGCAGACCGACGACCAGCGCACCGAGAAGTCCGAGCCCGACCATGATCAACAGCACCCGTTCGGACGAGGTTCGGATACCCGCTTGATCGATCATTTCCTGCAGCCGATCACCTAGTCCTTTCTCCTCCGCAGCCTCGTCCAGCGCCTCGGCCGCCATGTCGCTGAGATCACGGTGTTGAACAAGCGGAGATTGACGCGCCTCCTCCCGCTGTTGGGCGAGCATGTCTTCTCGCATGCGGAGCTTCATTTCCTTCCGGTCCGTGACGAACACATCCGTGACCAGCAGGTTGGCGCCGTAGACCAGGAAGAATCCTCCCGAGAAGGCAAACAAGACAATGAAAATATCGATCATGGTTTATCTCCGCAGCGAGCAAACTGCTGATCACTCCCAGGCTTACCCGTGCAAGATCCGTTCTTCGAACAAATCCGAGGGAAGCGTCACGCCACATTCGGTGAGTCGGTCGAGGCAACGGGGGCGAATCCCGGTTGCGCAAAAGTAGCCTTGCGCCCGCCGTTGGCTGTCAAGGCCGGTTTGTTTGAAGGTGAAAATGTCATGCATGCTCAAGACGTCCCCTTCCATCCCCGTGACCTCTGAAATCTTGAGGATTTTCCGCGGTCCGCCGGTCAAACGGGCGGCCTGGACGACGATCTGGACCGCCGAGGCGATCTGGCGACGAATGGTCCAAATCGGCAAGTCGAAGCCGGCCATACCGACCATCATCTCCAGACGCGCAATGGCGTCGCGGGGACTATTGGCGTGGATCGTGGTCAAGCTGCCATCGTGCCCAGTATTCATCGCCTGCAACATGTCCAATGCCTCCGCTCCCCGACATTCCCCGACGACGATCCGGTCGGGGCGCATTCGCAACGCATTGCGGACCAGGTCACGGGTCTTGACCTCACCGTTGCCCTCGACGTTGGCCGGGCGGGTTTCCATCCGGGCGACGTGGGGTTGCTGCAGTTGCAGCTCCGCCGCGTCTTCGATCGTCGCCAGCCGTTCGTCGTGCGGGATCCAGCTGGAGAGAACGTTGAGCAGTGTCGTTTTCCCGCTCCCCGTTCCTCCCGAAATGAGGACGTTCATGCGGCCCTCCACACAGGCGTTTAAAAACGTCAGCATTTCCGGCGCGAGCGAATCATTGTGTACCAGATCTTTCGCCGCGAGCGGTTTCCCACCGAAGCGGCGAATCGACACCAGCGAGCCATCGAGTGCGAGCGGCGGAATCACCGCGTTGACCCGACTGCCATCGGCCAGGCGAGCGTCAACCATCGGGCTCGTCTCGTCGACCCGTCTCCCCACCGCGCTGACGATTCTCTGCACGATCTTGAGCAAATGGGCTTCGTTGACGAAGGTGACGTCGGTCTGCTCCAGTCGTCCATTTCGTTCCACGTAGACCGTATCCGCACCGTTGATCAGAATGTCACTGATCGACAGGTCCTTCAGCAGCGGCTCGAGCGGCCCCATGCCAAAGGTTTCATCGATGACTTCGTTGATCAGCCGTTCCTGATCCGCCGCGCTCAAGAGATCCTTGCGCCGCGACAGCAATTGTTCGGCAATTCGTCGTACCTCGGCGCGCAATTCGGAATCCTGCATGCCTCCCAGCGCCGACAGGTCCATCCTCGCGACGACCTGTCGGTGGACTTCCGTTTTGACGCGCTGGAACAACACCTGCTCCGGGCTTTGCGCCTTGCGCGTCTCCACCTTGGGAGCTGGCGGCTCTGGCTCCGGTGGTGGTGGAGCATCCGGCGCGGCCAAAGTCCCGACACCATTTCTCGGTTCTGAAAAATTTGACTCGGAACCGTTCGGGTGCACGGAGGATTCTGCCTCGGCCGCTGACTGGGGCGTGCCGTTTGCCTGCGCCCCGCGCCCCTCCTCCATTCTCGATTTCGATCGCCACAACGCCACGCTACTCGCTCTCCTTAAAAAACTCGATAGAAACCAAGCCGTACCCTGTCACTTCAACGCTGCCCGAGCTCTTCCACGGCGGGTGGCTTCGTACCCGTTGCTGGGCCCGCGTCGGCCACCTGGGAATTGCCATACAGTTGCAAATTTACCTGCCCGGAGCTCCTGCCACGGATCGTCCGTATTCGCACCCAGGTTGGCGGCGGGGGCGATGCTGGCTCTTCGACCTCTGGCTCCTCCTCGACCGGATCTTCCTCGGGCCGCTCCGGCACCAACTCCTTGATAAAGGACGCCATCGCGGCGATCCTTTCTCCGGTGGAGACGCCGTGCGGGAGCCTCCGCAAATCATTCAACGTGATGTTGCCCGAGGGACGGTCCCGCTCCTCGTCGTCGCGGCGCAGGGCGAGATTCAGCGTCCCCTGAGACTCAGCAAGGCTCAGCATCTTGGCCTGGGGCTCGGTCACGGCCAGGGTCACTGACTGAACTTTCGGATCGCCCTGCTTCCCTTTCCCTGCGTCGGTTTCCAGGTCATGATCGGTTGCGAAGATCTCGACCTGCTGCAGCAATGTCATCGCACTGGCCCCGCCACTGAACTCATCATCCCGTCGCGTTTGGGTCCAAATCACATCGACGAAGTTTCCCGGCATCAGCAATCCAGCCACCTTGGAGCTCACGGTCGGAGTCGAGATGGTGAAGGCACGCATACCCGGCTTGATCAGCGACGCGACTCCCCGTCCCTCAGAAACCTTGCCCCGCAAGATCGGCTCACCCTGAAGCAGAGGAATCACGACACTCTGGCCCTCGATCTCTTCCAGATTCTCGAACGCGCCGTCGGGAACTCGATCTTTGGGCCAATCGGAGACCACCATCACGTCGCCGCTCAGGGCGCTGCCGCGCGGAATGTCAATCGCGGCGGTGACGACCGGCGTCGTCTCCGCCTCGACCTCGACCGTCGCCGAGGCGGGCTGGATTTGGGTCACGGCGATGGCTGCCGAGACGCCGCACACGAGGGCGAGCATCAGAACAACGATGGTACGGAAGTTCATGTTTCCGCTCCTAGGTTTGAATTGAAAGTTCGAATAACAACCACGCGTGATTCACCCCGCCGCCTCCGGTTACGGAGCCGCCCAAACTTGAATCCCGCCGGCGACGACCAACGCGATCGTCAGCATGACGCTGAACGGCACCACGCGGCGCCGCTGCGTCTTCGCCTGTCGCACCTGAGCCCGAAAATCCTCCCGTTCTTCCTCGCAGCCCAATTGTCCCGCCAGTGAATGCAGCCGCACGACTGCCAGTTGCAATCCCAACCAACTGTCCCCCAGTCGCCCTTGTCGCAGCAAAACAACCAACGAATACAGTCCGGCGACGGCACATCCAATCGCCGTCACCAACATCACCCCGCCCAGCCCCAACCACGCCCCGATAGCAGCCAGCAATTTCACATCTCCACCCCCCATGATCCCGATCAAGTAAGGGATGAAAATAAAAAAGAAGCCAAACGCCATCCCGGCCAAGCTGGCACCCAGTCCGCCCATTCCACCAGTGACAACATGGTATATCAATCCACTGAGCAGCAATGGGAGGGTCAAAGCATTGTAGATTCTGCGCCGCCTCACATCGCCGACTGTTGCGATGCCGCAACCGATAATCGTTACAACCACCGGAAATGCTGAGGCTCCACCCATTTCACCACTCTCCTGCGTCAGCCATGCAAAACGATTCCATCCACACAAACATAGACACTCGAACTATGCTTGCTATTAAAGAAAGTCACCTCGCACCCAACGGAATGCGAGGTGATAACAATTGCGACCACATGCAGACGCAAAATAGATCAAGGGGTCCCACCAAGCGCAACCACAACGTCGTTAAAAATGCCTTCGAGGGTCGTTCCCAGAAGCCCGAGGGCCGTGATCGCGGCGATCGACACCAACACCAACAACAGGCCATACTCGGCCATCGAGGCCCCTTCGTCATCACGCAGCAGGCAGTCCGTAAACGGGCGAATGATTCGTTTCATTTCAGTAATCTCCAAGCAATGAACCAGTGAAGCTAGCCAAGAACGACAAGGGTCGCCTGGTGAGCACTCGCAACAAGCTTTGTCGCAAGTAGTCACCTCAACGATCCTTGGGCTCAACTGACTTCCAGACAGATGCACGCACCATGCCAGATTGAATAAAAGCAGCGAGCGCTATGTTTTCTCTGTTTTTGTGCGGTGTTTTTCAATGCCAGGAATCAGGCTGTAAACCGGTGGTGAACACCGCAGGTTGACAGATGCTGCGAAACTGAGACGTGGCGCCATCCGGCGGTTTACAGCAGCGACTATGTTCTGCTTCCACGCCCGAATTCACACTCGGCTTCGTCTCAAACACCTGAGCCGACGGCGCTAGCCGCGGCGCGCCCGGCACGCCGTTGGACACCCTGTACGGGGCGCGACGCTAGCGATTGCAACGAAAAAGGATTCGGTCAGTTCAAAATACGCCCGAGGGCATGAAAACTGCACTTTGTAAAAGAGGTTATGAAACCTCCATCAAGACGAGACGTTGGGCCGAGAAGCATAGGGTTAGCCATGTTGCTGAATTTATGGCGTTCGGAAGAGGGCGCAAGCATGGCTGAATATGGGTTGCTCTTGCTTTTTGTTGCGCTCGCTGCAGTAACTGCCTTCCAGGCGGTTGGCGAAAGCGTCAACGGGCTGTTCAGCTTCGTGATGGAGGAATGGCCGTGAAGTCATCGGCCGGCAACTGACAACCACGTCTCGTGTGGGAAAAAAGTGTCCGGTACCTTTTGCGAGGGACTCGCCCTCCGGGTGCTTTGCTCAAAAGGTACCGGACACTTTTTCCCGCTCAAGCATCAGCTCTGGGACGTCTTGATCATCCCGAATTGATGAAGCTTCTTGTACAGCGCGGTGCGGCTGATCCCGAGTTCTTGGGCTGCTTGGGAGCGGTTGTTGTTGCAGCGGGCAAGGGTGGCCAGGATGTAGTCCACCTCCCCTTTGACGCGGGCCATTCCGAGGTCACCGAGCGACGGGTTCAGACGCCGAATGGTGGAGTCGGTGGGGTCGAAGAATTCGTTCTTCCCCGCAGCATCGCCCGAGGCGGGGCTGCCGCCAGTGGGTGAGCTGGCCATTGCCGCCGGAGCGATACTGCCCCTGTTGTGTCGCGCTGGAGGGGGACCATCAGCGGTCGCGGCAATGTTTTCCGGCAGGTCTTCGGGGTAGATGACCTCGTCGAGGCAGAGGGCGACCGCTCGTTCCATCGCGTTGCGAAGTTCGCGAACGTTGCCTGGCCAGGAGTAACGCTCCATCAGCATCATGGTTTCGCTGGAAAGATGCGGCTGCGGCATTTGAGCTCGGCCGGCGAATTCTTCCAGAAAATGTTCGGCGATCGTGGCGATGGCGGCAGGCCGCTCCCGGAGCGGGGGGAGTTGGAAGCTGGCGACGTTGAGGCGGTAATAGAGGTCGGAGCGAAAATGTCCGTCTTGGACCTCGGCGACCAAGTTCCGATTGGTGGCGACGATCAAACGGGCCTGACACTCGGTCGTTTTGTTCGACCCCACCGGCTCGAAGAGCCGTTCGTCGACCACTCGCAACAGTTTCGCCTGGGCCGCCAGGGGAAGCGAATCGACTTCGTCGAGCAGCAGCGTTCCTTGTCCGGCCGCGGCGAACTTTCCTGTTCGGTCCGAATCGGCACCGGTGAAGGCCCCCTTGCGATGGCCGAACAGTTCACTTTCCAGCAGCTGTTCTGGCAGGGCCGCGCCGTTAACCACTAAAAAGGGGGCATCACGGCGGGGCGACATTTCGTGGATCATCCGCGCCATCCGCGTCTTGCCGACGCCGGTTTCGCCCGTCAGCAGCACCGTCAGGTCATAGGCCGCGACTTTGCGGAGGCGTTTTGCAGCGACGGAGTGCTTCTCATCGTGACAGCCGAACAAATCATGACTGTCCGCCCCGGCGACCGAGCCATCTGCCACCGTCGCCGATTGCTCGGAAACGGGAAGCGAGAAGCGAGACCGCAGTGTCAGGGTGTTGATGAGAAACGCCAACCGCCGCAGGTCCAGTGGCCGTGAGAGCCAGTCCACGGCGCCGGCACGAAGGGCCCGCAACGCTTGGCCGGGGGATTCATTGTCGCTGATGACCAGCACTGGCAACAGCCACTTTTCCTCAGCGATTTGATTCAATGCAGCGTGGACGCGCGATTCGCTGTCCCCGGAAGTCGCATGGTAAATCAGGAGGCGTGTTTCGCTACTTCGCGCAAACTCCAACGGATCGCCGGCAGACGAGACGGCAGACAGTCGGCAATCGCGGACCGTCGTGAGTGCGGAACCGACTGACTGCAGCAGTGTTTCGTCGTCACTGGCGAGCAAAATGGTCACGCTCGGCATGGCAACTTGCATCCTCAATCAAGGTGTAAGCAAATTCCAAACGTGCCCCTCCCAATAACGGTCCTCAACGGGAGATGTCTTGGGAAAACTCGCAGTCGCATCCGCTTTTTATAAGCAGCTCTGCGAGCGGGTCCCGTTGCGGTCAGCTGGGCGGCTTCCGCAGAGGGGACCCGACTGCTCGCTCACGAGGGTAGCCGAGAGGGGTGCCGGATGCAAACCGTTCCGCCGAAAATGTTCACGACGCAGTTGGACAGAGGGAAAAAAGTGTCCGGTACCTTTTGCGAGTGACTCGCCCTCCGGGTGCTTTGCACAAAAGGTACCGGACACTTTTTTCCCGCCATTGCTTACCCTTCCGGCTGTTCCTCGAGCCGGTACATTTCGCGCCATGGCAGTTGGATTCCGCCGTCGATGGTGAGCGTGCTGCCGGTGATGTATTCGCTGGCCGGGTCGCACAAGAAGACGACGCCCCGCCCGATCTCTTCAGGCTGGCCGAGCCGATCCCAGGGGAGTTTGCTCCCTTCGCGGCGGAGCGTCTCCTCGGTGAAAAACTTGCGTTCGCCGGGGGTGTCGATCCAGCCGGGGTGGATGATGTTGACGCGAATGCGGTGGTGGGCGAGTTCACAGGCGGCGGTACGGGCCATTTGGTCGTTGGCCGCTTTGGCCATGTTGTAGGCCATCGCACCGGGGATCGCCATCTGCGCGTGGGGGCTGCTGATGACAACGATGTTGCCGCCCGCCCCGGCGTCGACCAGTCTCTGGGCTCCGGCGCGAACCAGGTAAAACGCGCCCCACATGCTGACGTCGATCGTCTTGCGAAATTCCTCCAGGTCCGACTCCAGCATCAGGTGCCGATCGCTGTAGGCAGCGTTGCTGACGACGATATCGAGACCCCCCATCGCTTCGACCGAGTCGGCCACGAACCGTTCGACAGAGGCTTGATCGGCCATGTCGGCCTGGATTTTGTGGGCCCGGCTGCCGGCTTGCGAGCAGAGCTCCACGACCTGATCGGCCTCCTCGGGATGGCTGCGGTAGTTGACCACGACCTCCGCGCCGGCCTTGGCCAACTGCAGTGCGATGCCGCGCCCGATGCCGCGCGAAGCCCCTGAAACGATGGCGCGTTTTCCTTGCAAGAGACTCATGGGTGCAATTTTCTCCGTGGTCGGGTGATATGGGCCCGACAGCCTACCCGCTACGGGGCGGCTAGAGAAGTAATCCGGACTCGCCGTCCCAACGGACGAAGCCTTCGATCGCCTCGTACTCGGCGAGTCCGAGGGCGTCGTAGCGACGAGCCGTTTCGGCATTGCGAGATTCGGCACGCTGCCAAAACTCCCGCATGTCGGTCCCGGGGAAGAGTGCCCGATCCTTCTGGGATTCGTGCTTGAAGATCGCTGCCCGCTTCCGTTCGACCTCCTGCGGGCTCAGCGGCACGGCCATCTCGATCTGGTCCGGTGCCCATTCCTGCCAGGCACCGCGATAGAGCCAGATGACGCAATCGCGATACCAATCGTCCTGTTGGCAACGGACGCAGGAATGCAGGATCGCGGCCAGGCAGGTGCGGTGGGTCCCATGGGGGTCGGAGAGGTCACCGGCGGCGTAGATCTGGTGGGGTCGCAGGCGGCGGAGCAACTCGGCGGTGATCTCGTAATCAGCGTCTCCCAAGGGCCGCTTTTTGACCCGGCCGGTCCGATAGAACGGCAGGTTCAAGAAGTGCAGCCGCTCACTGGGGACGCCGCAGCACCGTGCCCCGGCCCGCGCTTCGGTCTTTCGAATCAGCCCCTTGATCCGCTGGATCTCCTCGCTGTCCACTTGGCCGGATCGCTTGCGGCGTAGAAACTCATCGACGTGAAACTCCAGCCGTTGGATCTCGTCGGATCGGATCCCGAACTCTTCACAAAACTCGGCCACGAACTCGGCGTGCCTCAGGGCGTCGTCGTCGAACACGGCAATATTCCCCGAGGTTTGGTAGGCGACATGGACCTGGTGTCCCTGGTCGACCAGTCGAATCAGGGTTCCGCCCATCGAGATCACGTCGTCGTCGGGATGGGGCGAAAAGACGAGAATCCGTTTGGGAAAGATTTCATCGCGATCCCCGGGGCGATCCCCGGCCTCCTTGCGATGCTCCGGTTTGCCGCCGGGCCAGCCGCTGATGGTCGCTTGGAGATGGCGAAAGACCCGCAGGTTGATGTCGTAGGCCCGACCGTGATCGGCGAGCAGATCCTGGAGCCCCGCTTTGTTGTAATCGGCTTCGGTCAGCTTCAAGATTGCCTTGCGGCAGCTCTGGGCCAGGTCGATGACCGCGCGCCGCGTGATGCATTCGTCCCAGGTGACCGGTCCGACGCTCCACGGGGCGCGGATCCGAGTCAATCCCGATGCGGCGGCTTCATCGAGAAACGCTTCGGCGTTGTTGTGCAGCTGCAGGAACGAGACGGGGATCTCGGGGGAGACATCGCCCTCAAGCGCCTTGGCGACGATCGATGCCTTGCCTTCGCCAAAGGCGATCAGCAAGATCCGGCGGGCTTGCAGAATCGTCGCCACCCCCATCGTGATCGCGTGCCGCGGGACGTTCTCGGCGCCAAAGAAGTCGCTGGCAGCCTCGATCCGGGTGACGCGGTCGAGGGTGATCATTCGCGTTCGGGTTGTCAGTTCGGAGCCCGGCTCGTTGCAGCCGATGTGGCCGGTGCGGCTGACCCCGAGCAACTGGATGTCGATCCCTCCGGCTTCGGCAATTTGTTGCTCGTACCGTTGGCAGTAGGCGGCTGCTTCCCCTTTCTCGATCGTGCCGTCGGGGATATGCACCGACTGCGGGTCGATATCGACGTGATCGATCAGGTGTTCATGGACGAAGCGCGCGTAGCTCTGCAGCTGGTCCGGCTGCATGGGGTAGTACTCGTCGAGGCTGAAGGTGACGACGTTGGCGAACGACAGTCCTTCTTCGCGGTGCATCCGAACCAGTTCGTCATAGATGCCGACCGGCGACGACCCGGTCGCCAGTCCCAGCACGCACGACTTTCCTTCCGCGGCGCGACTGCGGATCAACTCGGCGATTTCCCCAGCCGCCGCGACACTCGCCTCCGAGGCGCGGTGGAAGATTCGCGAGGCGATCTTTTCGCGAACGGTTCCGATGGACGATTCGGTCATTTCCCCGAGGCCTGTTTCGCGAACGTGGCTGCACCCAGCACGCCGGCATCGTTGCCCAACGACGCGAACTCAATCGACATGTTACCGCCAACTTGAACGAGCGTGGTCGCTTTGACGGCTCGTCGAACCCCCTCGAGAAATGCGTGTCCGGTCCGTGTCGAAGCGCCGCCAAAGGTCATCGCACCGCCAAGCAGGACGACGGCGGGGTCGAGCGTTTGTCCGAGCAGTCCGATCGCGCATCCGACGTAGTGGGCGGTTTCGTCAATGATCGTTCGGCACAACGCGTTGCCCGCTTCGGCCTCCTCGGCCAAATCTCGCGGCGAGAGGTCCCCGCCCCGCAATCGTTCGGGGACCGCACCGGAAGGTGCATCCTGCATGCGACGTCGCAAACGGGCCAGCACGCCGCCGGACCCCGCGTAGGACTCCAGGTGCCCCCGGCTGCCGCAGGTACAGGGGAGCGCCCCCTCGCCGAAGTCGATGGCGATGTGTCCCAATTCCCCCGCACAGCCATGGTCGCCCCCGTAAGGCTGCCCCCGCATCACGACACCACAGCCGATCCCGGTCCCCAGAGTCACCAGCGCCAGGGACTGATCGCCCAACTGGCGGCGCGCGTGTTCGGCAAAGGCCGCCGCGTTGGCATCGTTGACCACCACCGACGGCAGTGACGATGCAGCCATCAACTCTTCGAGCAGGGGCACCCCAAGCCAATCGGGCAAGTTGACCACCTCCCGAAGGATGAACCGGCGGGAATCGAGAACACCGGGAACCGCCAAGCCCACCGCAGCGAGTCGTCCACCCTGCGGCGGTTGGTTCTCCAGCCCCGGTGAGTTCTCGATCGTCAACGGCTTCTCAAGCTGCTCGTCGGCGAACTGGAGCGCATAGCGAAAGATCGAGGCGGGGGTTTTCAACGCCGGTGTCGAGGTTCGCTGCTTGGCGACGATCCGGCCTTCCGCATCGACCAATCCGACCTTGACGTCGGTCCCCCCAACGTCCACACCGAGAAACAGGTCGCGACCGACCGTGGGTTCAGGATTCATGCTCACAGCGGTCGATCGATGACGCTCAATTTCCGAATAGGTCATCGTCTTCGAACGGATCTTCGTCTCCATCGGCCGGGGCGAAGGGATCACCACCGTCATCGTCGTCATCCGATGGAGCCTCCCCAAAGGGGTCAACGTCGTCAGCGGGGGCGGAGAAAGGATCGCCGTCGTCGGCAGGATCGGCGGCGGCATCGTCCGTGTCCGCAGCGTCAGCGGTCGCTTCGGCCCGGGCGCTCTCCAGGGCCCCATCCAAGGCGTCCTCGGCGTCCACGGTCGGTCCCGATTCGGCAACATCGTCGCGGAACGGGTTGTCATCGTCCGCTGCCGGCGGGGTCGGTGGCGCGTCAACGCTAGCCGGCGGGGTTTGCAGCACGCGACCCTCAGCCTGGCGGATCTCCCCGTAACGAGCTTCGGAACGGGCCGCCGCCTGGGCCGACGCCTCCACACGCGCCCTCTGGCGGATCTGTTCCAACTTCAATCGTGTCGAACCTTGGACCCGCGCCAGTGAACGGCCGACATTGGCGACGATCTGACCTCGAGCCTCCAGCTTGGCTCCAGCCTGCCAGTCACTCTCGGCTTCTTCAGGGCGGCCCGACTCGGCGGCGATGATACCGCGAAAGTAGTACGCCCGCGGATCCCGCAGCCCGTTGTCGATCGCTTGAGAAAGATAATCGTAGGCCTCGCTGCGACGTCCCGCGAAATAAGCATGAACGCCGCGTCCGTACATTTCCAGCAGCGCTGGGCTCTGCGCCTCAGCTTTGCCAGGCGATGTCAGCAGGAACATCAAGCTGCAGAGAATCAGCCCAGTGGTCGATACGACAGGTTTGGTCATCACGTCAGGGTCCTCCCCCCCTGGAGACAAATCACTGGGGGCTGTGGATGGGGCGGAAAAGCAACCGCGTGAACACACGCGTGATTTTCGTGGTCGCGTCCATCCTAATCATGCAGCCATCAACCGGCAAACGATTTCGCGGGCTCCCCGGGCCGCGCGTTCATCTGGCCCCCACCAAGGCTGCGGCCGCGGCCGTGGCGGGGTGCTGTGCCGTGACCGGCCCCTGCGTCGCGGCAAGCTGATCCTGCAGGTACTCCACCGCCCGGCGGAGTTGCGCGTCGAGCTCCAGGATCGACTCCTCAGTCCCCGAACCGGGCGACGCTTCCCGCGTCTCTGGAGACTCCCCGTTGGCAGGTTTCGCGACCTCCCCCTCGGCTACTTCCCCTTCGGCCGCCTCCCCTTCCGCTGCTTCATCTTCTGCTGCGTCAGTCGACGTGTCGCTGGGCTCGGCAGGTTCGCTGGGCGGTTCGCTCTGCTCGCTGCGGGCCAACATCGGGTAGGTCGACCTTCGCCAGCGTTCCATCAGATCCCCGAGGGTGTCTTCATCGAGTTCCACTTCCAACCCTTCATTCGGGCGAACGCCCCAATCGTCCTCCTCCGTCGCATCGTCGGTGCGGTGAATCTCCTTGTCGTTGGGTCGGTAGTAGCGGGCCACGGTCAGCCGCAGCGCGCTGCGGCCGTACTGCAGCGGGAGGATATTTTGCACCGTCCCCTTGCCGTAGCTGCGAGTCCCGACCACGACGGCCCGGTCGTGGTCCTGCAGGCAGGCCGCGACGATCTCGCTGGCGCTGGCGGAATCACCATCGATGAGTATCGCCAGCGGCTTGTCGGTGTCGACCAGCGTCCCCCGCTCGGCCCCGAATTCTTCTTCGGTAATCCCCCCGCGGACCTTGGTCGACACGATGCGACCGGAGTGCAAAAACATGTCGCTGACCGCGACCGCGGCGTACAGCAGGCCGCCGGTGTTTCCTCGCAGATCGAGGACCATAGCATCGAAGTCATTGTCCAGGTCGCTGAGGATCTGCTCCAACTCACTGACCGTCTTTTCACCGAAGCTGGTCAACCGCAGGTAGGCGATCCGGGGGTCGTCTTGCAACCGGTAGACCCATCGGTCCTCGTCATCCCGATGGTCGCCGACGACCGATTCCATCTCGATTCGGGATCGACGCACGGTGACCGGCACGCGTTCTCCGTTGCGGCGGACGACCATATGCACCTGTGTGTTGACCGGCCCGTTGAGCCGTTTACTGACATTGACCAGGTCCCACTCTCGCACGTCCCGCCGATCGACCTCCACGATCTCGTCCCCCGGCAATAAACCGGCTTCTCGGGCCGGGGAGCCGACCAGCGGCGTGATGATCCGAACGGGTGAGTTGGGTTCGGGTTGCTCGATCAGAATCCCAATCCCAGTGAACTCCTGGTTGATGCTGTCCTGCAAATTGCCATAGTCATCCATCGAGACAAACTCGCTGTGCCGATCGAGCGACTCGGTCATGCCCCGCATCGCCCCGGTTAACAACTCCTGCCTGTCGACCTGATCGACATAGAACGTGTCGATCAGGTCGAGCGCATCGCCGACGACCATCGCTGGACGCGCCCGCCGGTAGGTGGCGTGGCAGAGCAAGGAGACCAGGATCGCAAACAGCAAAATGTTCAGGTTACGGGTCGGCATCGATCGGCTTTGAAACAGGCGTGTGACAAAACGCTTCACGTAACGTCAGAGTCTTTCCGGAGAGGCTCACAGAACATCAGTCTACCGCGTGACGCCCTCGGTGCCCACGAAAGGAACCGGCACCCAACCCGCATGCTGCCGCACCCTGCTTGGACCTTGGCAAACACGGACCGAAAATCGGGCCTTCAAGGAAGAAAGTTTGCTCAATTTTTGACGGGGGATCTGCCGATAATCCATCAACAGTATTGAGAGGGGGGTCCTCCAACCGAGCAGAGTACTGGCGTTGCCCGCCGGCGCCACCATCGTCGCATGGCCCCTCGCATCATTCGACACGATCGGTTCCGACCTCGCGGCACCCGCGGATCTCTTCCCGCCTGGGTTTCCGTTGGCTGGCTGATCTTCGCGGTGCTGCAGCCCGGATGTGTGGCGCTGAATCTGCCGAGTGAACGGCATCACGATCCCGTCGACCGTGGCGGCCCGCTGGGCCCCTGGCGACCGCTGCCCGGGGTTCGTCCTCCGCTCGAAGCCTCGCCCGAACAGAGTGCCTGGAACGAACAGGGTGGAGCGTGGTGCGGGGAAAGCTTCGATGCCGAGACGCGGGGGACGCAGGGGGCGGCGCCGCCCGATAGCGAACCGGAGGTCCCTTGGCCCCGGTTCCATCCAGTCCCGACCCGCCCCATCTTTGGCCCTTCCAATCATTAGGCCTTCTGATCATTGGGCCTTCTGATCATTGGGCCCTGTCGGTCACGAAATGCCCCCCTTCGTTCACCCGCGCCGAACACGCGGTGGGGGTTGGCGGATACATTGGAGGTATGTCTTCATGCGGTTCTACGGTTCCGCTCGCTGTTTGCGTCAAGGACGCATCGCAAGGTCAAGGTTGCACCGGGGGTTGAACAAGATGTCAGGGAAAAAGGCTGACGCGGCGAGGCTGGTCACAGCTCGGTTGGGGGCGGCTTGCGTCACGGTGGTCCTGGGGCTGCTGTTCGCAGTTCCTGCCAATGCGCAGACGCCGTCGGGGGAGCGGCGTCCGAATATTGTGGTGATCATCGCCGACGACCTCGGCTATGGCGAAACGGGGATGATGGGGAACCGCGAGATCCCGACGCCGGCGATCGACGCGTTGGCCGCATCCGGGGTTCGCTGCACCTCCGGGTACGTCACCTCCTCCTACTGCAGTACCTCCCGCGCCGGACTGATGACCGGTCGTTACCAATCGCGGTTCGGATATGAAATGAACCCGACCGGCGAGCGAAACCTGCACCCGGAGGCGGGACTGCCCGAGTCGGAAACGACGTTCGTCAGCCAGTTGGCCGATGCGGGCTATGCGACCTCGTTGGTGGGCAAGTGGCATCTGGGGACCGTCGAGTCGAAACACCCTCTCCGCCGCGGGTTCGATGAGTTTTACGGGTTTCTGCACGAGGGGCATTACTACGTCCCCGGCCCCCCTTATGAAAACGTGTTGACGATGATTCGGGACCAGTCGTTGCCGAAGGGAGAGCGAGTTCGGGAAGGGGATTTGATTCGCGGCAATTATGCGAACATGAGCGAGCCAGATTACGACGCGGACAACCCGTTGCTCCGCGGGCAGGAGGAGATCGTCGAGCAGGAATACTTGACCGACGCGATCACTGGCGAGGCGGTGGACTTTATCGAGCGGCAGGCCGAACAGGAATTCTGCCTCGTGGTCAGTTACAGCGCGGTGCACAGTCCGATGCAGGCCCGCAAGGATGACCTGGAGTCGGTTGGCCGGATCAAGGACGTCCAGCGACGGATCTTCGCCGGGATGTTGATGGCGCTTGACCGCGGGGTGGGGCAGATCCGCGATGCCCTCAGCGAACAGGGGTTGACGCGGGACACGCTCGTCGTCTTCTTCAGTGACAACGGGGGACCGACAGCGGAACTGACCAGCAGCAACGCGCCGCTGCGGGACGGCAAAGGAAGCGTGTACGAAGGAGGTTTGCGGATCCCAATGGTCTGGTCGATGCCGGACCGATTGCCAGTTCGGGGCGTTGAGCAGCGGGCGGTGCTGAGTCTCGATATCGCAGCGACGGCATTGGATATCGCGGGGCTGCCGAGAGACGAGTCGATGGATGGGCGGAGCGTGCTCGAATGGTTTGACGCCCCGTCACGCGATCCGCTGCACGAAGATGTCTACTGGCGAATGAACCATGGCAAGGCCGCGTATCGCCTGGGCAACTGGAAGATCGTGCGCTCCAAACGGGACGCGCCGATCGAGCTGTATCACCTGGCCGGCGATTTGGGGGAAAGCCGAAACCTGGCGAGTAAGTATCCGGAGAAGCTTCGCGAGTTGGTCAACAAGTGGCGAGCGATCGACGCCACCATGCCGCCACCGATCGAGCTGCCGCGGTGAGCGATCGGAGCTGGACTAGGATGCGGCGCTACACCAGGATCTCGTTGATCACCCGCGCCGGCTCGACTCCGGTCAACCGCATGTCGAGACCTTGGTGCTGGACGCTGAAACGGTTGTGGTTGATGCCGAGCAGGTGCAGCATGGTGGCGTGCAGGTCGCGGACATGGACAACGTCCTCCACCGCGTTGTAACCCAATTCGTCGGTCGCGCCGTAGCTCATCCCGGGCTGAATCCCACCGCCGGCCATCCACATCGAAAAGCCTTTGATGTGATGATCCCGGCCGGCTCCTCCCTTGCCCTGGAACATCGGCGTGCGGCCGAACTCACCCCCCCAAATCACCAGCGTGTCCTCCAGCATTCCCCGGCTTTTGAGATCGGTGAGAAGTGCCCAGGTGGCCTTGTCGGTCAGCCCGCAACAGATATCCATGTAGCGTTCCAGGCCGCCATGGTGGTCCCACCCGCGATGGTAGAGTTGGATAAAGCGGACGCCCCGCTCGGCCATCCGGCGGGCCAGGATGCAATTGGAGGCGTAGGAGCCGTCCCCGGGCTCGGCCCCATACATGTCGAGGACCTGTTGAGGTTCATCCGAAAGGTCCGCCAGCTCCGGCACGGAGGTCTGCATCCGAAACGCCATTTCGTAGGTCGCCAGCCGGGTTTCGGTTTCTGGATCGCGAGTCTGAGCCAGCCGATGCTGGTTCAGCTCCCCGACGGTGTCGACCAAGCGGCGCTGCTGGTCACGGGAGATCCCGCCGGGCGGTTGAACGTAGTGGACCGGGTCGCCGCTGCCGCTGAACTCGACCCCTTGATAACGGCTGGGCAAAAAGCCAGCAGACCATTGCCGTGACGCGATTGGCTGCGGATTCCGCCCGCCGACACTGGTCAAGACGACAAACCCGGGCAGATCGCGGCTTTCGCTGCCCAGCCCATAGGTGACCCAGGAGCCCATCGAGGGACGGCCGCTGATCGCGGTTCCCGTGTTCATGAAGG